>JAZBPF010000113.1:0-12723 GCA_036351515.1 Pseudomonadales bacterium
GCGCTTGGCGACGAACGTGGCGGAGATCGGGATCGTCCGTCCCCGGGCCACGCTGCTCGTCTCGCTCCTGCTCGTCGTGCTGGCGGCGCTCGGGGCGAGCCGGCTCTCCTTCGACCCGCGCTACGGGGCCTTCTTCGAGGCGGACGATCCGCAGCGGCTCGCCTACGACGCGCTCCGCGACGTGTTCTCCGCTTCGGACACGCTGGCCTTCCTCGTGGAGCCGCCCGCCGGCGGGCCCTTCGGCGAGGCGGGGCTCGCGGCGCTTTCGGCGCTCACGGACGGGGCCTGGCGCCTGCCCCACGTGCTCCGCGTCGACTCGATCGTGAACGTCCCCTGGCTGCGGGCGGAGGGCGATCTCGTCACCGTCTCGCCCCTCGTCGAGGATCCCGCCGGCCTGGACGCGGCCGCCCGCGCCGAGCGCGAGCGCGTGGCCCGGGCCATGCCCGAGGTGGCGGGGCGGCTCCTCGAACGCGACGGTCCGCTCACGGCGGTGGTGGTGACCCTCGTGCCCGAGGGCGACCCGCTCGCGACGACGCAGCGCATCGTCGCGGCGGCGCGCGAGCTCGCCCGACGCGTGGAGGCGGAGCATCCGGGCACGCGGGTGCACCTCGGCGGCATCGTCGCCATGAACCACGCCTTCGCGGAGAGCTCCCTGCGCGATTCGGCGACGCTCCTGCCGGCCATGCTCGGGGTGATGGTGCTCGGGCTCGGGCTCGTGCTGCGCTCCCTCGCGGCCGTGGCGGCGATCGTCGTGGTCATGGTCGCGGCCTCGGCGGCCGCCCTCGGCCTCGGCGGCTGGGCCGGCATCGCCCTCACGACGGCCTCGGCGCTGGCCCCGATCGTCATCGTCACGGTCGCCGTCGCCGACGGCGTGCACGTCGTGCTCGGCGCCCGCGGCTCGGCGGACGCGCCGGTCGCGGCCCTGCGGGCGAGCCTCGAGGAGAACCGCGGGCCCGTGCTGCTCACCACGGCCACCACGGTCGCCGGCTTCCTGAGCCTCAACTTCAGCGCGGTGCCGCCGTTCCGGGACCTCGGCAACCTCGTCGCCGCGGGCGTGGCCTTCGCGGGGCTCCTGTCGCTCACCCTGCTGCCGGCGCTCCTGCGCCTGCTCCCCTTCCGGCCCGCCCCGGAGTCCGCGGCCGGAGCGCCGGCGGCGCGGCTCGCGGAGGGCCTGCTGCGACGCCGCCGCCCGGTGCTCCTCGCCGCGGCGGTCGTGTTCCTCGTCGTGCTGCCGGGGCTCGCGCGCCTGCGCGTGAACGACGACTTCGTCGCCTACTTCGGCCCGGAGCTGCCCTTCCGCACGGCGGCGGAACTCGCCGACGACCGGCTCGCGGGCCCCTGGGAGATCGAGTACCAGCTGCACGCCGAGGCGCCGGAGGGCATCCACGACCCCGCCTTCCTCGCCCAGCTCGAGGCCTTCACGGACTGGCTCCGGGCCCAGCCGGAGACCGCGCACGTCCTCGCCTGGACCGACGTGCTCGCCCGCCTCGAGCGGGTGGTGGGCGAGGGCGAGGGACTGCCGCCGGACGCGGAGCGCGCGGCCCAGTACACCTTCCTCTACGAGGCCTCGCTGCCCTTCGGCACGGACGTCACCAACGTGCTGGCGACGGACCGCGGCTCCGTACGCCAGCTCGTGGCCCTGCGCGACGTCGACGCCCGCGCCCTGCGCGCCTTCGAGGATCGCGCCAGCGCCTGGCTCGCGGCCCACGCGCCGCAGGTCCGCGAGCGCCACGGCGGCATCAATCTCATGTTCGCCCACGTTTCCGAGCGCAACGTCCGGGCCATGATCGAGGGCAACCTCCTCGCGGTGCTCGTGATCGGCGCCCTCCTCGGCGTGGCGCTGCGATCGATCTCCCTCGCGGGTCTCTCGCTGCTGACGAACTTCCTCCCGCTGCTGCTGGCCTTCGCGCTCTGGGGCTGGTTCGTGCGCGACGTGGGCCTCGCCCTCGGGACGGTCTTCGGCATGACCCTCGGCATCGTCGTCGACGACACGGTGCACGTGCTCGCGCGCTACCGCCGGGCCCGGCGCACGGCGCCGCCCCGGGAGGCCGCGGCGCGCGCCGTGACCCGCGTCGGCCCGGCGCTCGTGGTCACCACCGGGACCCTTCTCGCGGGCTTCGCCTGCCTCGCGGCGTCGAGCTTCGCCGTGAACGCCCAGCTCGCGCAGATCACGCTCCTGACCCTCGTCGCGGCGCTCGCCGTGGACCTCCTGGTCCTTCCCGCGCTCCTCGGCCGCGGCGCCCGGCGGACGGATGACAGCGCCGGGGCGCCGGGGTAGGGTCGAACGCCGCCGTCCGGACGTCCGCTCATGACCCGCCACTTCCCCGACCAGACCGGCTTCGTCCCCGCCGCCGAGGCCCAGGTGCGGCAGGCCGCGACCCTCGTGCTCCTGCGCGACGCTCCGGGCGGGCCCGAACTCTTCATGATGGAGCGCGCCTCGCGCCTGGACTTCGGCGGCCTGCACGTGTTCCCAGGCGGCAAGGTGGATCCGCACGACGCCGTCGGCGAGATGGCCCGGCACTGCACGGGGCTCACGGACGCGGAGGCGAGCCGGCGCCTCGGGATTGCCGAGGGCGGCCTCGCCTACTGGGTCGCGGCGGTCCGCGAGTGCTTCGAGGAGGCGGGCCTGCTCCTCGTCTACGGCCCCGACGGGGAGCTCCTGCGGGCGCGCAAGGAACGCTGGGCCGAGGGCCTGCGCCGCCTCCGGGACGAGGTGAACGCCGGCAGCCGCAGTTTCCTCGACGCCTGCCGCGCCTTCGACATGCAGCTCGCCGTGGACCGGGTGCACTACTTCAGCCACTGGATCACGCCCGAGGGGCCGCCCCGGCGCTACGACACGCGCTTCTTCGTCGCCGCGGCGCCCACGGAGCAGGAGGGGCTGCACGACGACCGGGAACTCGTCGACAGCCGCTGGATCACGCCGGCCGCCGCCCTCGACGCGAAGGAGCGGGGCGAGATCGAGCTCATCTTCCCGACGCGGGCGACGCTCGAGGCCCTCGCGGACTTCCGCTCCACCCGCGCGGTGCTCGAGGCGGTCGCCTGCGGCGATCACCTCGACCGGGTCACGCCGGACGCCCTGCTCTCGCGGGAGGGTCTGCAGCCACCGCCGGCGCGGCCGTGAGCGCGGGGGAGGCCACCGGGGCACAGCCGCTCCTGCGCGCGCGCGGCCTCGTGCGGCGCTTCCGTCAGGGGGGTGCGGAGATCGACGTGCTCCGGGGCCTCGATCTCGAGCTGCGCCCCGGCGAGCGCCTCGCGCTCACGGGCCGCAGCGGCAGCGGCAAGTCCACGCTCCTGAATCTCCTCGCGGGCCTCGACGCGCCGGACGCGGGCGAGATCCGCTGGCACGTGGACGGCCGCGACTTCGTCCTCGGCGAACTCGACGAGGACGGGCGCACGCGCTTCCGGCGGCGCCATCTCGGCTTCGTGTTCCAGTTCTTCAACCTCGTGCCCACGCTCACGGCCCTAGAGAACGTGGCCTTCCTCGCCGAGCTCAACGGCCTGCCGGACGGGGAGGCGCGGGCGCGGGAGCTGCTCGTGCGGCTCGGCCTCGAGCATCGCCTGGAGGCCTGGCCCGCGACCCTTTCCGGCGGCGAGCAGCAGCGCGTGGCCATCGCCCGGGCCCTCGTGCACCGGCCGGCGGTGATCCTCGCCGACGAACCCACGGGGAATCTCGATCGCGCCACGGGCGACGCGGTCTTCGCGGCGCTCCTCGAGGCCGCGGCGGAGCGCGGCGCCGCCCTCGTGCTCGTGACCCACGACCCGGTGCTGGCCGAGGCCGTGGACCGGCGCGTGGAGCTCGGGCGCTCGTGAGCCTGCTGCTGCGCGCCCACCTGCGCTACCTGGGCCGCGAGCGCGCCCAGGTGGCCCTCGCGGTGCTCGGCATCGCCGTCGGCGTCGCCGTGGTCGTGGCCGTGGACCTCGTGAACGCGTCCTCCCGCGAGGCCATGCGCATCGCCTCCGAGCGCCTCGGCGGGACCGCCACGCACTGGGTCACGGGGCCCGGGGACCGGATCCCGGAGGGCCGCTACGCCGAGCTGCGCCGCGCCTGGCGGGCCGGCGAAGGGCACCTCGCGGAGGCGGAGCGGATCGTGCCGGTGGTGGAGGGAACGGTCATCCTGCCGCCGGAGCCCGCCGCCGCGCCCGGACCGCCGCCGACGCTCACGATCCTCGGCGTCGACCCGCTCGCCGACGCCGCCGTCCGCGCGCTCACGCCCGAGCTCGGCGACGGGGACGGAGCCGGTCGCCTCCTCGCGGAACCCTGGAGCGTGCTCCTCGACGCGCAGACGGCGCGGCGCCTCGGCGTGGAGCCGGGAGAGCGGCTCGAGGTCACGGCCGCCGGTCGGAGCCGCGCGCTGCTCGTGCTGGACACGGTGCCCGCGGGGGACGCCGTGCTGGGCTCCGGTTTCGCCGTCGCCGACCTCGCCACGGCGCAGGAGCTCCTCGGCCTCGTCGGCTGGCTCTCGCGCATCGACGTCGTGCTGCCCGAGGGCGGCCGTGGCCCGGAGGGCCTGCGGCTGCTGGAGCGCCTGTTCCCGGGCCTCGTCGTCCGTTCCGCGCAGACGCGTGCCCGGGACCTCGGCGCCGGGCTGCGCCTCGTCGACCGGGCGGAGCGGGAGACGGACCTCCGCGCGCTCTCCGCTTCCTTCCAGCTGAATCTCGCCGCCCTCGGGCTCCTCGCCCTCGCCGTGGGCCTGTTCCTGATCCACGGGACCCTCACCTACTCGGTGCGCCGGCGCCTGCGCGACTTCGGCCGCCTGCGCGCCCTCGGCGTCACCCCCGCGGAGCTGCGCGGCGGCATCCTCGCCGAAGCGGCGGTGCTGGCCCTCGCCGGGACGGCGCTCGGGCTCGTCGGTGGTCGCGTGCTCGCCGGCGGTCTCCTCGAACTGGTCTCCGCGACCCTCGAGGGCCTCTACGAGCGCGTCGCCGTGGGCGCCCTGGCGCCGGACCCGGTGCCCTGGCTCAAGGGCGCGGCCGTGGGCGTCGTCGGCAGCCTCGCCGTCGCCTGGCCCGCGGCCCGGGCCGCCGCCGCGGCGCCGCCGGGGCTCCTGCAGCGAGCCGAGGCGGGCGAGGGCTCGCCCCGGCGTCGCGCGGCCGCCGTGGCGGGCCTGCTCGCGCTCGCGGGGGTCGCGCTGCTGCCGGGCACCGGCTACGGCGGCGCACTCCTCGCGATCGGCGCCGTGCTCCTGGCCGCGGCGCTCCTGACCGGGCCCGCGGTCGCGGGGCTCCTCGGCGCGGTCGCCCGCGCGACCGGATCCCTGCCCCTCGGCACCCGGCTCGTGGTGCGCGAGGCCGTCCGCGGCCTCGGGCGCTCCGGGGTCGCCGTGGCGGCGCTCGTGGTGGCCGTCGCCACGGCCGTGGGCATGGGGATCATGGTCGAGAGCTTCCGCGGCAGCGTCGAGCGCTGGCTCACGGCGCGCCTCGAGGCGCCGCTGTATCTGCGCCTGCCCGTGGGCGCGGAGGGGGCCGACGCGGTCCGCGCCGTGCTCGAGGAGCGCTCCGTGGCGGGCTGGATCGAGCGCCGGAGCTTCGACGACACGCTCGACGGGCGCCCCGTGCGCGTGTCCCTGTTCCGGGCCCACGGGACCGTGCCCGAGGACCGAGGACTCGTCCCCGTGGAGGGCGGCGCCGTGGACCCGGAGGCCGGCGCCTGGCTCTCGGAGCCCCTCGCCCGCGCCCTGGACCTCGGTGCCGGTGACGCGCTGCCACTACTCCCCGGGGCCCGGTCCCCGCCCGTGGCGGGCCGTTACCGCGAGTACGGCGGCGGCCGCGGCAGCCTCGTGCTCCCCCTGGACGCCTGGCCCGATCCGCCGCCGGGCATGGCGAGCTTCGAGCTGTTCCCCGAGGGGGATCCGGAGCCCCTCGCCCGCGCGTTGCGGGCGGCCGCGCCGGCGGCGGAGCTCCGGCGCAACGAGGAGCTCCTCGCCCTGTCGCTGTCGATCTTCGACCGCACCTTCCGGGTCACCGGCGTGCTCCAGACCCTCGCCGGCGTGGTGGCCGCCGTCGGCCTCTTCGGCGCTCTCTCGGCCCTCGCCCTCGACCGCCGGGCCCGCTTCGGCATGCTCCGGACCCTCGGCGTCGGTCGCGCGGCCCCCGCGCGCCAGGCCCTCGCCGAGGCGGGCCTGCTGGCGCTGGCCGCGGCGGTGCTGGCGCTGCCCCTCGGCGTCGCGGTCGCCTGGATCCTCGTCGAGTTCGTGAACGTCCGCGCCTTCGGCTGGTCCCTCGACTTCGCCTTCCCGCCGGGCCTGTTCGCGCAGGCGGTGCTCGTGGCCCTCGCGGCCGGCCTCGGCGCCGCCGCGGTGCCGGCCTGGCGCCTGTGGCGGGCGCGTCCCGCGGAGCTGCTGGCCGATGCCCGTGCGCTGGCCTGACGCGCGACGCCTGCGACGGGTCGCCGGGGCCGTCGCGGTCCTGGTCGCGGTCGGGGCCGGCGCCGCCCAGGAGGGGGTCCGCCCGGGGCTCGACGTCGGTACGGTGCTGGGGGGCGACGGCGAAGGCGGCTTCGAGCGTGCGGTCGCGCCGCGGGACTTCGTGTTCCCGGAGGATCACGGCCCCCACCCGTCCTTCCGCAGCGAATGGTGGTACCTCACGGCGCACCTGCGCGACGACGCCGGTCGCCCCTTCGGCGTCCAGTTCACCCTCTTCCGGCAGGCCCTCGTCCCACCGGCGCAGCGCGCCGGCGGCGAGGGAGCACCGGAGCCGGCGAGCGCCTGGCGGACGGGGCAGGTGTGGATGGCGCACGTCGCCCTCGGGGCGCCGGAATCGGGCCACCAGGCCGCGCAGCGCTTCTCCCGGGGGGCGCTCGGCCTCGCGGGGGTGCAGGCGGCGCCCTTCGCGGCCTGGCTCGAGGACTGGCGCCTGGCCACCACGGCGGAGGTCGGTCCCTTTCCCCTCGAGCTCGAGCTCGCCGTGGACGAGGCCGAGCCGCCCTTCACGGTGCGCCTGCGCCTGGAGGCGGAGAAGGCGCCGGTGCCCCAGGGCGAGAACGGCCTCTCGCGGAAGAGCGCCCGCGAGGGCAACGCCTCACACTACTACTCCTACACGCGCATCGCCGCGTCCGGGGAGATCGTCCGGGACGGCGCCTCCCGCCCCGTCTCCGGCCTCGCCTGGCTGGACCGGGAGTGGAGCACGAGCGCCCTCGATCCGGGTCAGGAGGGCTGGGACTGGTTCGCGCTCCATCTCGACGACGGCCGCGACCTCATGCTCTACCGGATCCGGCGGGGCGACGGCAGCGTCGATCCCGCGAGCGCCGGAACCCTCGTCGGCGCCGACGGCAGCGTCCGGCCCCTGGGCCCGGCGGACTGGTCCCTGGAGCCGGAGCGCTACTGGAACGACGGCGCGGGCGGGCGCTGGCCCGTGGCCTGGCGCCTCGCGATCCCCGCCGCGGGGGTGGACGGGCGCGTGACCGCCGTCCGCGACGACGCCCTGAACCGGCTGGCCGTGCGCTACTGGGAGGGCATGGTGTGCCTCGAGGGCACCGCCTCCGGCTGCGGCTTCCTCGAACTCACGGGCTACGGGGACGCCGCGGGGCGGGTATCCCCCGATTGATTCGCTCCGGGCGGCGCGCTAGCGTCGAGTGATTCCGCCGGGCCGCGTGCGCCGGGAGCGTCGCCGGTCCCGTGGGTCCGCGTGCCGGTCGGCGGGGCGGCACGGGAGGGGGACGTGGGCGAGGACACCGACCGGAAGGCGCGCGGACCCGATCCGCGGCTCTTCCTGCCGGGCGACGCCGGCGAGCCACCGCCCGCGGCGGAGGTGCCCCTTTCCGTGCTCGTCGTGGACGACCGCGCCGACCTGCGCGAGTCCCTGGAGCGGCTCGTCGCCTCCGAGGGCTACCGGGTGACGGCCGTCGACGGCGGGCGCGCCTGCCTCGCGGCGCTCGAGACCGATCCCGCCGACGTCGTCCTCCTCGATCTCGTCATGCCGGACCTCCCGGGTCTCGACGTCATCGACGCCGTCCGCGAACGCGGCATCGACACGCGCATCATCGTGGTCAGCGGCGAGGCGAGCTTCGAGTACGCCCAGCGCGCGCTCACCCGCGGCGCCGTGGACTTCGTGCGCAAGCCCTACGAGCCCGCCGAGCTGCTCTCGGCCCTGGCGCGCGTGGAGGAGCAGATCCGCCTGGCGCGGCAGAGCCGGTGGATCGCCGCCCGCCTCGAGCGCTCCGAGCAGCTCCATCGCTTCATCGTCGAGAGCTCGCCCGACCTCGTCTACATGCTCGACGCCGAGGGCCGCTTCGTGTTCCTCAACGAACGCGTCGAGTCCCTCCTCGGCATTCCCCGGGACGAGCTCCTCGGGTGCCACTACACGGAGATCGTCCCCGAGGACCAGCGTGAGGCGGCCCGGCACGTGCTCGACGAGCGCCGCAGCGGCGAGCGCGCCTCCCGGGACGTGGGGCTCCGGCTCCTGCGCCGCCCCCGGCCCGGCGATCCGGAGGACGCCACGGAGCTCGAGGTGGAGGTGACCGCCCGCGGCGTCTACCTCGACGCCTCCGCCCCGGGCCCCGAGGGCCACGTCGGCACCTACGGGATCGCCCGGGACGTCTCCGAGCGCAAGCGCGCCCAGGAGATGATCCAGTTCCAGGCGCACCACGACCTGCTCACCTACCTGCCGAACCGGGCCCTGCTCCGCGACCGGCTGGAGCTGGCGCTGGCCCAGGCGCGGCGCTCGGGCCGCCGCCTCGCGCTCATGTTCCTCGATCTCGACCGCTTCAAGATCGTGAACGACACGCTCGGGCACACCACCGGCGACCGGCTCCTGCGCGCCGTGGCCCTGCGCCTGAACCAGTCCGTGCGCAGCGGGGACACGCTCGCGCGCTTCGGGGGCGACGAGTTCTGCCTGCTGCTCCCGGACGTGCGCGGCGTCGAGGACGTGCGCGTCATCGCGCGCAAGGTCCTCGACCAGCTCGCTGCGCCCTTCCAGATCGACGAGCACGAGCTGTTCGTGGGCGCGAGCATCGGCATCGCCCTCTATCCCGACGCGGGGTCCACGGCGGAGTCCCTGATCCAGCACGCGGACATCGCCATGTACGCCATCAAGGGACGGGGGCGGAACGGCTATCAGGTGTTCGACGCGCGCATGAACGAGCACTTCGCCTCGCGCCTCACGGAGGAACGGGAGCTCCGGGCCGCGCTGCGCCGGGGCGAACTCGAGCCCCACTACCAGCCGCAGGTGGACGTGGACACGGGGCGTGTGGTCGGCGTCGAGGCCCTCGCCCGCTGGCGCCATCCGCGCCGGGGGCTGCTGGAGCCGGCCGCGTTCCTGCCGCTGGCCGAGGAGAGCGGACTGATCGTGGCCGTGGACCGCTGCATCGTGCACCGGGCCTGCGCCGACGTGGCCCGCTGGCGCGCGGCCGGGCGGCCGGAGCTGACCCTCTCGCTCAACGTCTCCGGTGCCCAGCTCGAGCAGGACGACTTCGTCCAGGACCTCCTCGACACCATCGCCCGCACGGGCCTCGACCCGGCGGCCGTGAAGCTCGAGATCGCCGAGAACGTGATCCTCCGGGAGGCCGATCTCGTGCTGCCGAAGCTCCAGGCGCTCGCGGACCGCGGCGTGTGCATCGGCATCGACGACTTCGGGACCGGCTACTCCTCGCTCTCCTATCTGCAGCGCTTCCCCGTGACCACCCTGAAGATCGACCGGCGCTTCGTGGCGGAGATCGGCGTCGGCGAGCGGGCGGCGCTCCTCGTGGACGGCATCATCCACATGGCCCGGGGCCTCGGCATCGACATCATCGCCGAGGGGGTGGAGAACGAGACCCAGCTCCGCTACCTGCACGGGCAGGGCTGCCGGCAGGCCCAGGGCTACGTCTACGCCCGGGCCATGGACGCCGACGCCCTCGGCGCCGTGCTCGCCGGGGGCAGGGCCTACGCGACCCTCTGATGGAAACCGCCGCCGGCCGCGTCTAGAGTACGCGCCTTCTTCGAGGGGCCCGGCGGACGGACCATGAGCGAGCGCGAGCGCGGCTTCACGACCCGCATCCTCCACGCGGACCGCGAGGGCGGCGTGGAACACGGCTCGCTGCACGCGCCGATCCACACCTCCGTCGCCTACGGCTACGACGACGCCCACGACCTCGCCGCCGTGTTCCAGGGCACGCGCCCCGGCTTCAGCTACGGGCGCCAGTCGAATCCCACGGTGGAGGCGCTCCAGCGGAAGATCACCCGCATGGAGGAGGGCGTCGGCACCGTCGCCTTCGGGACGGGCATGGGCGCGCTCGGCTCGCTGCTCTTCGCGCTGCTCCGCGAGGGGGACCACGTCGTCTCCTCGACCTTCCTCTTCGGCAACACGAACAGCCTGCTGCGCACCTTCGACGGGCTCGGCCTCGCGGTGGACTTCGTGGACGCCACCGATGCGGACGCCGTCGCGGCCGCGCTCCGGCCGGAGACCCGCCTGGTCTTCACCGAGACCATCGCCAATCCGCGCACCCAGGTCGCGGACCTCGAGGGCATCGGTGCGCTGTGCCGGGAGCGGGGGATCCTCTTCGTCGTCGACAACACCATGACCTCCCCCTGGCTGTTCCGGCCGAAGGCCGTGGGCGCGGGTCTGGTGATCAACGCGCTCACCAAGTACATCGGGGGGCACGGGGCGGCCCTCGGCGGCGCCGTGACGGACACGGGGGTCTTCGACTGGAGCGGTTTCCCGAACATCCTCGACGTCTACCGGAGCCAGCCCGTGGAGCGCTGGGGCCTGCAGCAGCTCCGCAAGAAGGGGCTGCGGGACTTCGGCGCCTCCCTCGGTCCCGAGGCGGCGCATCACATCGCCCTCGGCGCCGAGACCCTGGCCCTGCGCCTGGACCGGTCCTGCGCCAACGCCGCGACGCTCGCGGCGTTCCTCGACGGCCACGAGCGCGTGCGCCGGGTCTACCACCCGAGCCTGCCGGCGCATCCGCAGCACGAGCGCGCGCGGCGCCTCTTCCGCCATCCCGGGGCGATCCTGAGCTTCGAGCTCGACCCGGCGATCGATCCCTTCGCGTTCCTGAACGCCCTGGAGGTCGTGGTGCTCTCCAGCAACCTCGGCGACACGCGCACCCTCGCGATTCCGGTGGCGCACACGATCTACCACGAGATGGGCCCCGCGCGGCGCGCGGAGATGGGCATCGAGGACTCGCTGATCCGCGTCAGCGTGGGCATCGAGGAGGAGGCGGACCTGCTCGGCGACTTCTCGCAGGCCCTCGCACGGACGCACTGACGGCCCGCGCCCTGCGGGCGGACACGGGGGAGGGGACATGGCACGACTCGCAGGCAAGGTGGCGATCATCACCGGCGGTTCCGGCGGCATCGGCCGCGCCGCGGCCCGGCGCTTCGTCGACGAGGGCGCGCGCGTGCTCCTCGTGGACGTCGGCGGGGACGCGCTCGAGCGCGCCGCGGCGGAATTCGGGGAAGCGGCGGCGACCTGCGTCGCCGACGTGACCGACGAGGCGGCGACCGCCGCCTACGTGCGCGCGGCGGTGGAGCACTTCGGCGGCGTCGACGTGCTCCTTGCCAACGCCGGCATCGAGGGGACCGTGGCGCCGATCGTGGAGCAGGACGTGGCGGTGCTCGACCGGGTCCTCGCGGTGAACGTCCGCGGCGTCTGGCTGGGACTGAAGCACGTGTTCCCGGAGCTCGTGAAGCGTGGCGGCGGCTCCGTGGTCATCACCTCCTCCGTCGCCGGCATCAACGGCGCCGCGGGGCTCTCGCCCTACGTCACGAGCAAGCACGCGGTGATCGGTCTCATGCGCTCCGCGGCCCTCGAGGGTGCCCCGTCGAACATCCGCGTGAACACCGTGAACCCGTCGCCCATCGAGACGCGCATGATGCGCAGCCTCGAGGACGGGCTCATGCCCGGCGACGCCCAGGCGGCGCACGCGCAGATCGCCAGCACCATTCCCCTCGGGGACTACGGTCAGCCCGAGGACGTGGCGAATCTCATGTGCTTCCTCGCGAGCGACGAGGCACGCTTCCTCACCGGCGCCGTCTACATGGTGGACGGCGGCATCAGCGCACGCTGAGGCCTCCCATGAGCGAGACGCCCTACCACCTGCCGCACGAGGCGCTCCTGCGCACGGACCTGCCCCTGCCGAACCGGCGGAGCGGCAAGGTGCGGGACCTCTACGACGTGCCGCTGCCGGACGGCTCCGAGGGCGTGCTCATCGTCGCCACGGACCGCCTCAGCGCCTTCGACGTGGTCATGGGCAACGGCATCCCCGGCAAGGGCGTCGTCCTCACGCAGCTCTCGCGCTTCTGGTTCGAGCACTTCGCGGACCGGATCCCGCACCACCTCGTCTCGACCGACCCCTTCGACGTCCCGGGGCTCGACGACGCCACCCGCGCGGAGCTCGCCGGGCGCGTCATGCTCTGCCGGCGCGTGGACGTCGTGCCCGTGGAGTGCGTGGCCCGCGGCTTCCTCGCCGGTTCCGGCTGGAAGGAGTACCGGGAGACCGGCGCCGTCTGCGGCATCTCCCTGCCCGCGGGGCTGCGCAACGGCGATCGCCTCGAGACCCCGGTGTTCACGCCGGCGACGAAGGCCGCCACGGGCCACGACGAGAACGTCTCCTTCGAGACCGCGGCCGCCGCCGTCGGCACGGCGCTCATGGAGCGGCTCCGGGAGCTCACGCTCGAGCTGTACGGGGCTGCCCGCGCCTTCGCCGCGGAGCGCGGCATCCTCCTCGCGGACACGAAGTTCGAGTTCGGGATCCCGCCCGGGGAGACCGCGCCGATCCTCGTGGACGAGGCGCTCACGCCCGACTCC
>JAZBPF010000114.1:0-7579 GCA_036351515.1 Pseudomonadales bacterium
GAGCGCCTCGCCGCGGAGCTCGCCGCCCTCGGCCTGGAGCAGCCGCAGGCCTTCCCCGGCGGCGTGCTCGGCATCGCGGACGTGGCCACGGCCGTCCGCCTGTGCTTCGCCTCGCGCCTCGCGAGCCGCGTGCTCTGGCCCCTGGCGCGCTTCCCGGCGCCGGACGCGGACGCGCTCCACGCCGGCGTCGCGGCCCTGCCCTGGGCGGAGCTCCTGCGTCCCGGGGCGACGCTCGCCGTGGGCTTCGACGGCACGAGCCGGACGCTCCGGCACACGCGCTTCTCGGCGCAGCGGGTGAAGGACGGCGTCGTCGACGCGCTCCGGGCCGCGGGCCTGGAGCGCCCGGCGGTGGACCTCGCCGATCCGGAGGTGCGCCTGCAGGGCGTGCTGTTCCGGGACCGGCTGACCCTCTACCTCGACCTCGCCGGCACGGCGCTCCATCGCCGCGGCTGGCGCCGGGAGGGGGGCGAGGCGCCGCTCAAGGAGACCCTCGCGGCGGCCCTGCTCCTCGCCGGCGGCTGGGGCCCCGACGCGCGCGGCTGGCTCGTCGATCCGCTCTGCGGCTCCGGCACGCTCCTCGTGGAGGGTGCGCTCCTCGCCGCCGACGTTCCGCCCGGCGCCCTGCGCGCGCGCTTCGGCTTCGAGGCCTGGTGCGGCGCCCCGGAGGGACTGCTCGAGGCCCTGCGCGCGGCCGTGCGCCCGCGGGAGGAGGCGGTGCGCCTCTGGGGCCGGGACCGGGATCCGGAGCAGCTCCGGCGCACGCGGCTGCATCTCGAGGCCGCCGGGGCCGGCACCCGCTTCCCGGTGGAACTGGACCTCGACGCCGCGCCGCTCGCCGCCTTCGCGCCGCCGCCGGCGGAGACCGTGGGCCTCGTCGCGACGAATCCGCCCTACGGCGAACGCCTCGCGGCGGAGGACGTGCTCCCGGAACTCGGCGCGGCCCTGCGCCGGCGCCTGCCGGGGGTGCCCGTCGCGATCCTCGCCGGCGTGCCCCGGGCGGGCGGCCCCGGCGGCGAGCGCGGGCTCCGGGAACGGCTGGGCCTGCCGGGGCTCGCGGCGCACCCGGCGCGGAACGGGCCCCTGGAGGTCCATCTCCTCACGGGCCGGGTGGAGCAGGACGATGCCGGCGGCGCCGCCGACGTGGACGCCGCGGCCCTCGCCCATGCGGAGATGTTCGCGAACCGCGTGCGCAAGAACGCCCAGCGCCTCGGGCGCTGGGCGCGCCGGGAGGGCATCGACGCCTGGCGCCTCTACGACCGCGACCTGCCCGAGTACGGCTTCGTGGTGGACCGCTACGGCGACGCGCTCGTGGTCCAGGAGTTCGAACCGCCGGGGGCCGTGGATCCGGTCGCCGCCGCGCGGCGCCGGAAGGCGGCCCTCGCCGTGCTGCCGGAGGCGGCCGGCGTGCATGCCGGCGACGTCTTCTTCCGGACCCGCCGGCGCCAGCGGCCCGAGGACCAGTACGGGGTGGTCGCGCGGGACCGGGTGCGCGCGGAGGTCCGGGAGCACGGGGCGCGCTTCCTCGTGAACCTCTCGGACTACCTCGACACGGGCCTCTACCTCGACTCCCGGGGCGCCCGGCGCCTGCTCCGGTCCCACTTCGAGGCCCGTCCCGGCGGCCGCTTCCTGAATCTCTTCGCCTACACCGGCGCGGCCACGGTGCAGGCGGCCCTCGGCGGCGCCGCGGAGAGCACGAGCGTCGATCTCTCGCGCACCTACCTCGATCGCGCGCGGGAGCAGTTCGAGCACAACGGCCTCGATCCGGACCGGCACCGGCTCGTGCGCGCGGACGTGGCCGTCTGGCTCGCGGGAGAGGGGCGCGGCAGCGGCGCCTACGACGCGATCCTCCTGGATCCGCCGACCTTCTCGAACTCCGCGCGCGCGGAGGAGGACCTGGACCTGCAGCGCGACCACGGGCGCCTGCTCGACCTCGCCCTCGACCGCCTCGCGCCCGACGGCGTGCTCCTGTTCGTCGTGCACGCGCGGCGCTTCCGCCTCGCCTGGACCCCGCCGGCCGGGCGGAGCCTCGAGGAGGTGACCCAGCGGACCCTCGATCCGGACTGCGCCCGGGGTCGCCCGGCGCACCGGGCCTGGCTCCTGCGCTGAGCGGGAAGCCGGGGGAAGGTGCTCAGACCGCGCGGGCGCGGTGCCAGGCGTTCTCCACGAGACGGGCGGTGAGGGCGGGGAAATCGTAGCCGATCGCCGCCGCGGCCTCCGGGAACAGGCTCGTCGGCGTCATGCCCGGCAGCGTGTTCACCTCGAGCAGCACGAAGCGGTCCTCGGCGACCACGAAGTCCGCCCGGGAGAGGTCGCGGCACTCGAGCCAGCGGTGGGCGGCCAGGGCCGTCTCCTGCAGGGCCCGGGTGGTGGCCTCGGGCAGCGCCGCGGGAAGCTGGTGGCGGCTCGCGCCGGCGGCGTAGCGGTGGTGGAAGTCGTACCAGCTGCCCTCGGGGGTGAGGATCTCGATCACGGGCAGGGCCCGCGCCTCGGGGGCGCCCTGCGCCTCCTGCAGCTCCAGCACCCCGACGGTGATCTCCCGCCCGAGCACCCGCTCCTCCACGAGCACGCGCGAATCGTAGGCGAGCGCCGCCTCGAGGGCGCCGGCGAGCTGCTGCGGATCGTCGGCGAGGGTCACGCCGAGGGCCGAGCCCTGGCGCGTGGGCTTCACGACCACGCGGGGTCCGAGGTCCTCGCCGATCGCCCCGATCGCGGCGGCGAGGTCGTCGCCGCGGCGCACGAGCCGGTCCCGCGCCAGGGGCAGGCCCGCGGCCCGGAACAGCTGCTTGGCGACGAACTTGTCCATGGCGCAGGCGCTCGCGTGCACGCCGCTGCCGACGTAGGGAAAGCCGAGCAGTTCGAGGAGCCCCTGCACGGTGCCGTCCTCGCCGGGCGGGCCGTGGAGCGCCGGGAACACCACGTCGGGCGCGAAGGCGCGGAGCCGGTCCACCACGGCGGCGTCGAGCTCGACGCACTCCACCGCCTCGAAGCGCTCGCCGAGG
Source organism: Pseudomonadales bacterium (assembly GCA_036351515.1). Lineage (GTDB taxonomy): Bacteria > Pseudomonadota > Gammaproteobacteria > Pseudomonadales > Azotimanducaceae > JAZBPF01. The sequence continues at coordinate 3,000 of JAZBPF010000114.1, forward strand.
GCGGCGGCGACGCCGGCCGCGGAGACGCGGCTCACGGAGGCTTCGGCGGACGGTCCGCCCTGGAGGACGGCGACGCGCCGGGGCGTGGCTTCGGTCATGGCGGGCTCCCGCTGCAGCGGCGGCGCATCTTACCGCCCCGGTCCCCCTCGCGGGATCACCCGAGGTTGCGGATCTCGATCGGCGGCGCGCCGTCCTCGAAGCCGGCGGGCACGAAGCCGAAGACGCGGCCGTAGAACCAGAGCTCCGCCTCCAGCGCCGCGCGGATCGTCTCCGCCCGGCGGAAGCCGTGCTGCTCGCCCTCGAAGGGCACGTAGGCGACGGGGACGCCGCGGGCGTCGAGCGCTTCGACCATGGCCTCGGCCTGGGACGGCGGGACGATCCGGTCCTCGAGGCCCTGCAGGAAGATCACCGGCGCGTCGATGCCCTCGGCATGGTGCAGCGGGGAGCGGGCGCGGTAGCGGTCCGCCGTCTCGGGCAGGGGCCCGACGAGGGAATCGAGGTAGCGGGACTCGAACTTGTGCGTGTCCCGGGCGAGCGCCTCGAGGTCCGCGACGCCGTAGAGGCTCGCGCCGGCGCGGAAGACGTCGTGGAAGGCGAGCGCCCCGAGCACCGTGAGGCCCCCGGCGCTGGAGCCGCGGATCGCCATGCGCGCGGGGTCCACGTCGCCACGCTCGGCCACGAAGCGCGCGCCGGCCACGCAGTCGTCCACGTCGAGTTCGCCCCAGCCGCCCTTGAGCGCGTCCCGGTAGGCGCGCCCGTAGCCGGTGCTGCCGCGGTAGTCCACGTCGAGCACGGCGAAGCCGCGGGAGGTCCAGAAACGGATCTTCAGGTTCAGGGCCGTGGACGTGGCGCCGGTCGGACCGCCGTGGCCGATCACGAGCAACGGCGGACGCTCGCCGTCCGCGCCACGGCAGCGCGGGTGCGCCGGACGGTAGAAGTAGCCGTGGGCGCGGCCGCCGTGGGTCGTCGGGAAGGTCACGGGCTCCGGCGGCGCGAGCACCGCCGGGTCGAGTTCGAGCGTCGAGGCGCGGCGCAGCACCCGCGGCTCTCCGCCCGCGAGGGGGACGGAGACGAGCTCCGGGAAGCGCGTCGGCGAGGCGGCCACGAGCACGACCTCGCCGTCGCCGGCGGCGATCCCGTCGAGGGAGGTGAAGGGGAGCTCCACCGGTTCGAGGCGGCCGTCCTCCGGATCGAGCAGCCCGAGCCGGTCCCCCTCCGGTCCGTGCCAGCTGCAGGCGATGCGGCCGTCCGCCAGGGGCACGTAGGTGCGCATGCCGAAGACCCACAGCGGCAGCCCGAAGTCGGCCTCCAGGGGATGGAGCGCGCGCAGGCCCCCGTCCTCCACGCGATGGAGGTTCCACCAGCCGCTGCGGTCGGACACGCACAGGAGCCGGCCGCGGTCGTCCCATTCGGGCTGGAAGATCGCCTCGTCCGGTCCGCCGGCGACGACGCGCGGCGCGCTCGGGCGACCGGTCTCGTCGAGGACGCTCTCGTACAGGAGCGTGCCGTCCCAGGGCATGCGCGGATGGTCCCAGGCGAGCCAGGCGAGGCGCGTGCCGTCCGGCGAGAGCCGCGGCGCGGAGAAGAAGTCGTGGCCGCCGGCCAGCTCCCGGGCGGCGCCGTCCCCGTCGACGGCGATCGCCGCGAGGAAGTTCCGCGGCTCGTCCCCGTCCCGGTCCACCTCGCCCACGGCGACGAGGCGCCGCCGCGCCGGGTCCGGCGCGAGGTCGGCCCAGCGCGTGCCGTCCGCCGGGGTCACGGGCCGCGGCTCCGCGTCCGGCGCGTCGAGGGGCAGCGCGTGGATCCGCTGGTCGGCGAAGTGCGTGAAGTAGAGGGTGCCGTCGAGCACCGTGTAGCAGATCCCGCCGTACTCGTGGACGCGGCTGCGCGCGTTCCAGGGCGGCGGCAGGCAGTCGGCGACGGTCCCGTCGCGACGGCGGCGGACCACGGCGACGCGGCCCCCCTCGGCGGGGCGGGACTCGAGCCAGAAGAGCTCGCCCTCGTGCACGCGCGGATGGGCCAGGCCCACGGTGCCCTCGAGGAGCACCTCGGCGGTGATCGGCGAGCTCCAGGTGCCGAAGGGGGCGTCGGGGGCGAGACTCATGCAGGACTCCGTCGGAGGGGTTCGGAACGTCCGTGGGCCGGTCCGCGAGGGCGGGGCGTCACGGCATGCGGCGGGCGACGAGCGTGGGGACGCCGGGCGGCAGCAGCCCCTCCCGGTCGTGCACCAGGGCCCAGCGCTCGTGGTCGCGCCAGGCGCCGTCGATGTACAGGTAGGCCGGCGAGAAGCCCTCGCGGCGGAAGCCGAGGCGGCGCACGAGGGCGATCGAGGGCGCGTTCCCCGGCTGGATGTTCGCCTCCAGCCGGTGCAGCCCCATCTCCCGGAAGGCGTGGGCGACCACCAGGGCGAGGCCCTCGCTCATGTAGCCGCGACCGCTCTGGTCGGCGACCGCGTAGTAGCCGAGATAGGCGGAGAGGAACACGCCGTGGACGATGTTGTTCACGTTCACGACGCCGGCGATGGCGTCGTCGTCCCGGCGGCAGATCAGGAAGCCCTCGTGGTCGTCCCGGGCCATGCGCCGGAGGTAGGCCTCGTAGCCCGCCGGCGTCACCGGCGGCTGGATCCAGGGGTGGTGCAGCGCGTGCGAGCGACGCATGAGCGAGAGGAACTCGTCCTGGTCCGCGCCGTCGGGTCGGCGCAGGTAGACGCGCGCCTCGGCCGTCTCCGCGTCGGCGCCCGGGGCGTCGCGCAGCTCGCTCATGGGCGGTCCTCCCGGCGCCAGAACACGTAGCCGACGCCCCGGTCCGCGAGCCAGGCGCGCAGGAAGGCACCGCGGTCGTAGGCCGTCGGCACCGCGTCCGCGGTCGGTGCCGCGGGATCGTGTACCGCGACCGTGCCCGCCTCGAGGCCGCGCAGCACCACCAGATGTCCCTTCGTGGCGGGCATGGGCGCGCCCGGCAGCTCGCCCTCCCCGTAGCGCACGGAGGCGACGATGGGGTGGCCCGCGCGCAGCACGTGGGCCGCGTCCCGGGCCGAGGCGAAGGTGCGGACGACGCCGGCGGCGCCGGCCTCCCAGGCCCGCGCGAGGTTCCAGGGCCAGAGGCCGAGAAGGCGCTCGTGGTGTGGATGCTCGCTTGTGCGCACGAAGTCCTCGAGCTCCGGCGCGAGCCCCAGCCGCGCGAGGACCATGGCCACGGACACGGGCGAGCAGGCGTCGGCGGCGCGGGCCGGATCGCGCTCGCGCTGGGAGAAGGCGGGCACGTCGAGGGGGGGCGCCGTGGGTCCGGCGTCCCGCACCGGCAGGCGCCGCGGGCGGGCGCTGACGACGAGGTCGAGGCGCGGCGGCCCCTTCGGTACCAGCACGTCGAGCTCGAGGCGCACGCCGTGGAGCGCATCCAGCGTCTCGAGGCAGTCGAGGCCGGCCTCGGCGCGGGCGCCCTCGCGCCCGACGGTGCCCACGGTGGCCCGGGGCCAGGGCGCGAGGCTGCCGGCGGGATCCTCGAGGCGGATCGGCGAGAGGTCGGCGTCGCCGCCGATCCAGCGCAGGCGCAGGGAGAAGGCCTCGGTGCCGGACTGGAGGGGGACGAGGCTCGGGACGAGCAGCGTGCCGGCGTCGACCCGGTCGAGGTCCACGGCCGTGGTCCAGCGCCCCGGCCCGTCGCCCGGATACCAGGCGAGGGGGCCGCGGAGATCCGCCGGGTCCGGCCCGAGGGCGCGCAGGAGCCCCGGGGCCGGGCCGCCGGGACCGTGCCAGAGGACGTGCAGGCTCCTGCCCGGTCGCTCGTGATCCACCATGGCCTCATCATACGGACCGAGGGGTCCGGCGTGCATCGCTCCCGGCCCGCGTCGTCCGCCCGGCACGGAGTTCCCCATGGCCGCTCGCCGCTTGGTGCTCTACGGCACCCTCGGCTGCCACCTCTGCGAGGTCGCCCGGAAGCGCACCGCGCCCGTCGCCGAGGCCTTCGGCTGGCGCCTCGAGGAGCGCGACGTGGCCGACGACGACGCCCTGATGGATCGCTACGGCGAGCGCATTCCCGTGCTCGTCCGCAGCGACCGGTCCGGGGAACTCGCCTGGCCCTTCGAGACCGACGCACTCGTCGCGTACCTGTCCCTGCCGGCGCAAGCGGAGTAGGGCAAGCGCCGGTCGCGGCGGGGACCGGTCAGGGCGCAGGCAGGTCGAAGAGCGTGCAGGCGTTCGCGGTGCTGGTCCGGGCCACCTCCCGCGGGTCCTCGTCCCGGCAGCGGGCCACCTGCTCGACCACCCAGGGCAGCCACCCCGGCTCGTTGCGGCGCGAGCGCGGCTTCGGGCGCAGGGTCCGCGGCAGCAGGTAGGGGGCGTCCGTCTCGAGCAGCAGCCGCTCCGCCGGAATCTCCCGCACGAGCCGCTGCAGCCCCTCGCCGCGGCGCTCGTCGCAGATCCAGCCCGTGATCCCCACGTGCAGCCCGAGCTCGAGCGTGCGCGCGAGGGCGGCGGCGTCCGCCGTGAAGCAGTGCACCACGCCCCGCAGGGGCCCCCGGCGCGTCGCGAGGAGTTCGAGGAGTCGGCCCTCCGTGTCCCGCTCGTGGAGGAACAGGGGCA
>JAZBPF010000115.1:0-6911 GCA_036351515.1 Pseudomonadales bacterium
ACCGCGAATCATCGGAACGGGACACCCGCCCCGGAGCGGGACGGCGCGGGTTCAGATCGCCGTGAAGACGTTGGTGACCCCGAGCAGCTCGAGGATCAGCAGCACCAGGAAGACGGCGCCGACGAGGGCGATCACGTTCCCGCCCGCGGGCAGCTCGGCGATGCGCGCGTCGAGCTGGGCGAGTTCGGCGTCCGACAGGGCGGCGACCCGCGCCGCCGCGTCCTCCGGCGCGACGCCGAAGGCCTCGAGCCGGTCGCGGACCCGCTCCTCGGCGAGGAACGCCTGCACGCGCTCGACCCGCTCCGCACGGTGCTCGCGCGCCAGGTAGGTGCCCGTGTCGACGGTGCCGGCCCAGGCCGGCGCGACGGCGCCGGGACCGATCAGCTGTGCGCAGAGCACGAGGGTCAGCAGGCCACGCAGCCCCTTGGCGATGATCATGAGCGGAGACTCCTGTGAGGTTCGCGGATGCGCCGCGCGCGGGCACGGCGCGCGGACGTGCATGCTAGCCCGCCTCGCTCACCGATTCACGGCTGCGATCGTGGATCCATCGGGGAACCGCTGCGGCGCGCTCCGACCGGGGCAGGGCGTGCCGGCCCGTACGCCCGCGCGCCGGGTGCGTCGCGCGCCGGGGCCTTCCCGGCATCTCCAGGTCCTCGCTTCGCGCCTCGGTGCGGGCCGGCAGGGCCGGCGCAGGACGGCCGGCGAGCGGACCATCGTCGACGCCTCCCGTCACGAAACCTTCATCAGGACATGTAGTTGCACGGATTTCCTCAGGTCGCTGGTGCGTTTCTGCCCGCAAGCGGCTATCTTTCAAGGACTCGCATCGGGGAACGGAGTCGTCGATGTCCGAACCGCTCCTGCACGACCGGGAATCCGCGACGGGCCGCGCCGCAGACCCCGGGCGCGTCCGCCAGCGGCTGCTGCGCGAGATCCTCGACCAGCAGCGGCGCCTCGGGCGGCTCCTGGAGCGGCGCGAACCCGGCGACGCGACGCGCATCGACGCCTGCCGCCGGGAGATCCGGATCCGCCGCGCGCAGCTGCGGGAGCTGCCCGGCCTCTGAGGGGGTCTCCCCGACACCCGTCTGCCGCGCCTCCCCCGGACGCCTCGCGGCCGGCCCTTGCGGGCGCGGGCCCCGTCCGCTTGAATGCGGCGCCATGCAGCCCGCCTCCGACGTTCCCCTCGACGAACTGCCCACGGCCGGCCTGCTGCGGAGACTCGCGGCCATGGTCTACGACGGCCTGCTCGTGCTCGCGATGATGCTCACGGTCGCCGGCATCGCGAACCTGTTCGCGGCCCGGCCCGAGATCGCCCCCGACGCCACGACCGTCTCCATCGAGCACATGGAGACCGTGACCGGTCCGGGGCTCACGAGCGTGCTCTTCGCCCTCACCTTCGCCTTCTTCGCCTTCTTCTGGGTCCGGCACGGGCGCACGCTCGGCATGCAGGCCTGGCGCCTGCGCGTGCAGGACCGGGACGGCCGGAACATCACCCTGCGCCAGGCGCTCCAGCGCTTCGTGGCGGCGATTCCCTCCCTCGGCCTGGCGGGCGCCGGCTACCTCTGGGCCTTCCTCGACCCGTCGGGGCTGACCTGGCCCGACCGGCTCTCCGGCACCCGCGTGGTGGTCGTCCCGAAGCCCGGCCCACGCTGACCGACGGCGCCGGCGCGGGAAACGGCGCGCTGCCTCCTTAAGCGTCCGTCGAGGACGCGGTACACTCGCGCGTCGCGCCCGCGCGCACCTTCCGCCGTCCGAAGCTGGAACCGCCGATGAAATTCGCCGTGAAGTCCGGCAAGCCCGAGAGTCTGCGCACGGGCTGCCTCGTCGTCCCCGTCCGCCCGGGCGCCGCCCTCGCCGGTGCCGCCGCCGCCCTCGACGCGGCCACGGAGGGGCGCCTCGCCCGGGTCCTCGGCCGGGGCGATCTCGGTCGGGCCGCCGGCCAGGCGCTCCTGCTGCACGATCTGCCCGGGATCCGCGCGGAACGGCTCCTGCTCGTGAGCACCGGCGAGCAGGAGCGGCTCGACGACGCGACCCTGCGCAAGCTCGCCCGCGGCGCCCTCGGCGCCCTGCTGCCGACCCGCGCGACCAGTGCCGTCGTGCTCCTCGGTGACCTCGAGGTCGCCGGTCACGAGGCCGCCGCCGTGGCCACGGAGTTCGTGCACGTGGCGGCCTGGGAGGCCTACCGCTTCAACGACTACCGGAGCGAGCCGGGGGACGCCGACACGGTGCGCCTGACCGAGTTCGCGCTGCACGCGGGCACCACGCGCCGGGCCGCCCTCGACCGGGTGGTCAGCACCGCCGCGGGCGTCGCCGAGGGCGTGAACTACGCGCGCACGCTCGGCAACCTCCCGGGGAACGTCTGCACGCCGAGCTACCTCGCCGCCGAGGCGCGCCGCCTCGCCCAGGGCGAGGGCCCGCTCCGGGCCCGGGTGGTCGAGGAGAAGCAGATGCGCTCCATGGGCATGGGCGCCTTCCTCGCGGTGACCGCCGGGACCGCCGAGCCGGCCAAGCTCGTGGTCCTCGAGTACCAGGGCGGCCCCCAGCGGGCACGCCCGGTCGTGCTCGTCGGCAAGGGCATCACCTTCGACACGGGCGGCATCAGCCTGAAGCCCGGCGCGGCCATGGACGAGATGAAGTTCGACATGTGCGGCGCCGCTGCCGTGCTCGGGACCATGCAGGCGGTCGCGGCCCTCGGCCTGCCGATCAACGTCGTCGGCCTCGTGGCCGCGGCCGAGAACATGCCGAGCGGAACCGCGAGCCGGCCCGGCGACATCGTGCGCACCATGAGCGGCCAGACCGTGGAGATCCTCAACACGGACGCCGAGGGGCGGCTCGTGCTCTGCGACACGCTCACCTATGCCGAGCGCTACAAGCCCGAGGCGGTGGTGGACGTGGCGACGCTCACGGGAGCGGCCGTGGTCGCCCTCGGCAACCCCGCCACGGCGCTCTACGCCAACGACGACGCGCTGGCGCAGGCGCTGCTCGAGGCCGGCGAGGCGACCGGCGACCGCGCCTGGCGCATGCCGCTCTGGGACGAGTACCAGCAGCAGCTGAAGTCGAACTTCGCCGACATGGCGAACATCGGCGGCCGCGAGGCCGGAAGCGTGACCGCTGCGTGCTTCCTCTCGCGCTTCGCCCGCTCCTGGCCCTGGGCCCACCTCGACATCGCCGGATCCGCCTGGAACACGGGCGCGCGGAAGGGCGCCACGGGGCGCCCGGTCCGGCTCCTCACGGAGTGGCTCGTGCGCCGCGCGCGCGGCTGAGCCTTCCGGGAGCGCACGCGGAGGGTCGGCGGCGGGGTGACGCGGATCGACTTCTACAAGCTGGCGGAGCTGCGCCTCGACGCCCGCGACCGCTTCGCGGTGCGGCTGGCGGCGAAGGCGTTCCGTGAAGGGCACCGGACGGTGCTGCTCGTGGAGGACGGCGACGCGGCCGAGCGCCTGGACGCGCTGCTCTGGGACGAACCACACGTCTTCCTCCCGCACGCGCGCGTGGGCAGCGCGGACGCGCCCCGGGTGCCGGTCACCCTGGGGACCGCCGAGGAGATCCGCGCCTGCGAGGAGACGGGCAGCGTCGTGCACGATCTGCTCGTGAACCTGGCCCTCGCGCTCCCGGAGCGCTTCGCGGCCTTCGACCGGGTCGCCGAGGTGCTCTGCGAGGACGAGGCCGTGCTCGCGGCCGGCCGGGAACACTACCGCTTCTACCGCGAGCGCGGCTACCCGCTCCACTACCACGACCTGGGCGCGGGCCCGGACGCCTGACGCGCGCCGCCACGCCCCGAGACACGGAACCGAACCGCATGGAGAAGAGCTACCAGCCCCGGGACATCGAGCAGCACCTCTACGAGGAGTGGGAGGCGGCCGGCTGGTTCGCGCCGCGGGGCGACGGCGAGCCCTACTGCATCATGATCCCGCCGCCGAACGTCACCGGCAGCCTGCACATGGGGCACGCGTTCCAGGACACGCTCATGGACGCGCTCGTCCGCTACCAGCGCATGCGCGGCCGCCGCACGCTCTGGCAGGTGGGCACGGACCACGCGGGCATCGCCACGCAGATGGTCGTCGAGCGGCAGCTCGAGCGGGAGCAGACGAGCCGCGCGGAGCTCGGCCGCGAGGCCTTCGTGGAGCGCGTCTGGCGCTGGAAGGAGGAGTCCGGCGGACAGATCACGAACCAGCTCCGGCGCATGGGCGCCTCCGTGGACTGGTCCCGCGAGCGCTTCACCATGGACGAGGGCTTCTCCCGCGCCGTGCGCGAGGTCTTCGTGCGCCTCTTCGACGAGGGCCTGATCTACCGGGGCAAGCGTCTCGTGAACTGGGACCCGGTGCTGAGGACCGCCCTGTCGGACCTCGAGGTCGAGAACGTCGAGGAGCAGGGCCATCTCTGGCACTTCCGCTATCCCCTGGCCGACGGCCGGCGCACGGCGGACGGCCGCGACCATCTGGTGGTCGCCACGACCCGCCCGGAGACCATGCTCGGGGACACGGCCGTCGCCGTGCATCCGGAGGACGCGCGCTACGCGGAGCTCGTCGGCGCCTTCGTGGAACTGCCCCTCGTGGGCCGGCGCATCCCGGTCATCGCCGACGACTACGTGGACCCGGAGTTCGGCACCGGCTGCGTGAAGATCACGCCGGCGCACGACTTCAACGACCACGCCATGGGCCAGCGCCACGGCCTGGAGCTCATCAACGTCCTCGAGGCGGACGCGCGCCTGAACGAAGCCGTCCCCGAGCCCTACCGCGGCCTCGACCGCTACGAGGCGCGCCGCCGGGTGGTCGCGGACCTGGACGCCGCCGGGCTCCTCGAGCGCGTCGACGACCACCGGCTCATGGTCCCGCGCGGCGACCGCTCCGGCGCCGTGGTCGAGCCCTGGCTCACGGACCAGTGGTTCGTCGCCATGGAAGGCCTCGCCCGGGAAGCGATCCGGGCCGTCGAGGACGGGGCCGTGCGCTTCGTGCCGAAGCAGTACGAGAACCTCTACTTCGCCTGGATGCGCGAGATCCAGGACTGGTGCATCAGCCGCCAGCTCTGGTGGGGCCACCGGATCCCGGCCTGGTACGACGAGACCGGCGGCATCTACGTGGGGCACGACGAGGCCGAGGTGCGCGCGAAGTACGGCCTCGCCCCGGAGCTCCCGCTCGCGCAGGACCCGGACGTGCTCGAGACCTGGTTCTCCTCCGCGCTCTGGACCTTCGGGACCCTCGGCTGGCCGGAGGACACGGAGGCGCTGCGGAGCTTCCATCCCACGGACGTGCTCGTCACCGGCCACGACATCATCTTCTTCTGGGTCGCGCGCATGATCATGATGACCCTGAAGTTCACCGGGGAGGTGCCCTTCCGGACCGTCTACATCCACGGCCTCGTGCGCGACGCCGAGGGCCAGAAGATGTCCAAGTCCAAGGGCAACGGCCTCGATCCGCTCGACCTCGTGGAGGGCATCGACCTCGAGGCACTCGTCGCCAAGCGCACCACCGGACTCATGCAGCCGCAGCTCGCGGCGCGCATCGAGAAGGCCACGCGCCGGGACTTCCCCGAGGGCATCCCGGCCTTCGGCACGGACGCCCTGCGCTTCACCTTCTGCGCCCTCGCCTCCACGGGGCGGGACGTGCGCTTCGACCTGAACCGCATCGCCGGCTACCGGAACTTCTGCAACAAGCTGTGGAACGCGGCGAACTTCGTGCGCATGAACACCGGATCCGCCGGCGACGCGGACCTCGCGGGCGAGACCACGCCGACGCTGGCGGACCGCTGGATCCGCTCACGGTTCCAGGGGCTCGTACGCGACGTGCACTTCGCCTACGAGACCTTCCGCTTCGACGTCATGGCCCAGCGCCTCTACGACTTCGTCTGGCACGAGTACTGCGACTGGTACCTCGAGCTGACCAAGCCCGTGCTCCGCGAGGGCACGGAGGGAGAGCGCCGGGCGGCCCGACGCACGCTCCTCGAGGTGCTGGAGGCGATCCTGCGCATCGCCCATCCGGTGATCCCCTTCCTCACGGAGGCCGTGTGGCGCGAGATCGCCCCGCTCCTCGGCCGCAGCGGGCCGACGATCATGCTCGAGCCCTTCCCGGAGACGGACGAGAGCGCCCTGGATCCGGACGCGGAGGCGGAGCTCGACTGGGTCCGCGGGATCATCGAGGGCGTGCGCAACATCCGCGGCGAGATGGACCTGCCCACGGGTCGGCCGATCCCCGCGCTCCTCGCGGGCTGCGACGCCACGGACCGGGAACGGCTCGAGCGGAACCGGACCTTCCTGATGCAGCTCGCGCGCCTCGAGCACATCGAGGTGCTCGCCGAGGAGACCGAGGCGCCGCCAGCGGCGATCCAGCTCGTGGGCGCCATGCGCGTCCTCGTGCCCATGGCGGGGCTCATCGACCGGGACGCGGAACTCGCGCGCCTGGACAAGGAACTGGAGCGACGCCGGCAGGACGTGGCGCGGCTCGAGAAGAAGCTCGCCAACGAGAGCTTCGTGGCGAAGGCGCCGGCGGAGGTGGTGGAGAAGGAGCGGGCGAAGCACGACGAAGCCGTGGACGCCCTCGCGAAGCTCGTGGCGCAGCGGGAGACGATCGCCTCGCTCTAGGGTCCCGTTCGGGACGGACTTCTTCCCCCGCGTGCCGGGGTCCCGTCGGAACTCCCACCCCGGAAAGAGAAAGGCCGCGCCGGTTGCCCGGCGCGGCCTTCGAAACGGAGCGAGGGACGCCTCAGAGAGGCGTGACGCGATCCGCTGCCGGGCCCTTCTGGCCCTGCACGATGTCGAACTCGACGAGCGCGCCTTCAGCCAGGGTACGGAACCCCTCGGACTGGATGGCGCTGTGATGGACGAACAGGTCCTTGCCGCCGTTCTCCGGCGTGATGAACCCGTAGCCCTTCTCGTCGTTGAACCACTTCACCGTTCCCTTGTTACGCATCGTCTGCGC
>JAZBPF010000116.1:0-2299 GCA_036351515.1 Pseudomonadales bacterium
CTGACCCCTTTTCTCAGTCGCGGTAGCTCTTCACCGGCGGCAGCTGTGCGCCGGTGAGACCCTCCGGCTCCTCTTCGGCCACGACCGGCAGGCGAAGGGTGCCGATGCCGTCGATCGTGGCCGTGATCACTTCGCCAGGCTGCAGGTAGCGCTGCGCGCCCCGGACGGCGGTGCCCATGCCCACGCCGCCGGAGGTGCCGTTGTTGATCACGTCCCCCGGATAGAGCGTGATGATCGACGAGGCGTACTCGATGAGTTCCCACAGCGAATGGATCATGTCGCCGGCCGTGGCCTCCTGCATCTGCTCGTCGCCGACGCTGAGCGTCTGCCGCAGGATCTCCATGGGGTTGCCGTAGAACTCCTTCGGCACGATCCAGGGCCCCTGGGGCGCGAAGCTGTCGTGCCCCTTGCCGACGAACCAGTCCGTGCGGAACGGTGCACCGCCGGGAGGACGTCCGCCGCGGTCCGAGATGTCCAGCGTCACCATGTACCCGAAGACGTGGCGTTCGGCCTCGGACGCTGGCACGTACTTGCCGATCCGACCGATCACCGCGCCCAGCTCGACTTCCCAGTCCGTGCGGTCGCGGCCCCAGGGGATCACCACCGGATCCCCGTCGCCGATCACGGCGCCGCGGCTCGGCTTGAGGAACAGGTAGGGCACGCCCCGGTTCTCGCGGCGCTGGCGCCGGGCCTCGAGGCGCTCGGCCTCGGTGCCCGCTTCCTCGACGTGGCTGTAGAAGTTCACCGCCGCGTTGAGGATCTTGCCGGGATAGAGGATCGGCGGGAGCGTGCGCACGGCGCCGACGTCGTGGATCCAGGCGGGACGATCCTCCTCGAGCAGCCCCTGCGCGACAAGATGATCGACGAGTTCGTAGAGGCGCGGCTTCAGACCGTACTCGTAGCGCTCGATGAGACCGAGCATGTCCTCGGGCATGGGCACGGTCGCGTAGCGGCCGGTCCGCTCGAGGGCGGCGTTGGCCGCATGGAGTTCGACCACGAGGGCATCGCGGAGGACGACGCCCACCCTCGGCTCACCGGCGATCTCGAAGGTGCCGACCTTGAACGGCTCGGCGATGTCCGGCGCACGGGGCGCCGCTGCGGCGCCGGCGGCGCTCCAGGTCATTGCGAGCGCCAGCGCCCAGGTGCACAGGATCCGCATCTCTTCGTCCCTCCCCGAGACGTTCGTCTGCCGGAGGACAGCGTACTCCCGCGGGCGCCGGAAGCGCGACGTCGGAGGCGGACTCAGGCGTCCGCGAGCGGCGGCGCGTTCTCGCCTCGCCGCGGAGCCCAGGCGGCGACCAGCTCGTCGACCACGGCGCGGGGATGCGTGAAGAAGAGCAGCTGTCCGCCACCCTCGATCATGCGCAGGCGGAGCTGCCCCGCCCCCGCCGCGATGAGCCGTTCTCCCCGCTGGCGACGCGTGTTGCCGTCGTCCGATCCGATGAGCGCGATCAGCGGACAGTGGAGATCCACGATCGCCCGGGCCGCGTCCTTCATGAGATGGCGGTAGTCGCCGAGCATCGACTCGTTGCCCTGCGTGCGGCCGTAGGCGAGCCCCCGCGCGATCGCCGACGCATGGGCGGGATCCCGGAGCGCGGCCAGATCCACGGGGCAATGGCCGAACACCCGCTCCAGGAAACGCTGATCCCCGACGCGCCGGATGTAGGCGGCACCGGAGCGGACGAGAAAGCCCAGCAGCTCCGGATGGCGCGACACGATGCTCGAGACCACCCGGTAGAAGGCGGGCATGCGCGCTTCGTCCTCCGGCGTGCTCGGGGGAAAGGACGGTGCGACGGCGACGAGGGCTCTCACCCGTTCCGGATGGGAACGAGCGAGGGCCAGGGTGAACAGGCCGCCGTAGGTCTGGCTCAGGGCCACGACCTGCGTCAGCCGGAGGTGGTCGAGGAGCTGGACCAGATCGGCGGTCGTCTGCTCGTGATTGATCGCCCCGGTGGGGTAGGGCGAGCTGTGCGCGTAGCCCGCGCGCGCCGGCGCGATGATGCGCAGGCCGCGGCGGGTGGCGTCCGCCGCCATGGGTCCGGGCCAGACGTCCCCGGAGAGTTCGCTGTGCAGATAGAGACAGGGCGCACCCTGCGGATCGCCGAAGTCCGCATAGTCGAGCACGCGGCCGTCGATGAGCTCGAGCAAGTGTCGCTGCTCGGGCAGGGGGGCGTCCTGCGCCGAGGCGACCCGCGCGGTCCCCGGAGCGGGCGCCCGCGTGGGCGTGCCCCCGAGGCCCAGCGTGGTCAGGCCCACCGCCATGCGGACGAATTCCGCCTGGGAGCGCGTGCCGGTCTTC
>JAZBPF010000117.1:0-6333 GCA_036351515.1 Pseudomonadales bacterium
CGTGGCCCGGCTCCGGCACCGGGTCGAGCGCCGGCAGGGCGTCGAGTCCCTCGAGGGACTGCCCCGGCGCGAGCACCACGCAGCCGATGCCTTCGCGGAACACGGCGCGGAGCACGGGACCGTCGTCGTCCGTGCCCACCTCCACCGCGCGGAGCTCCTCCCGGACGCGCAGCGGTGCGGACGGCACCCCCTCGGCGAAGGGACGGCCGCGGAGGTAGGCGAGCTCCTGGCGTCGGACCTGCTCCAGCGTGCGCTCGGAGGTGAAGAGACCGTTGCAGGCCAGCACCGCCTGCACGCCGCGCCGGATCGCCTCGCGCTGCGGGGCGAGCGGGTCCGGTTCGGCCGCGGAGGTTGCGAGCGGCAGCAGCAGGGTCAGGAGGAGCGGAAGCGGGCTGCGCACGGGGGGCCTCCGACGTCGGCTGGAGTCCGGATGGTGCCGGACCCCTCCCGACGGCGCGAGCCCGCCCGGGGCGTCAGTCCCCGGCGGCGCGGCGCGCGACCATGGCCACGGGGTCTCCGGCGTTCAGGGGCGGCGTCGCCACGACGTAGGTGACGATCCCCGCGAAGGGCGCCCGGAGCGTCGCCAGGGGCTCCCCGAAGAGGTCCACGAGGCGGCCGAGCACCGCCCCTTCCGCGACCGACCAGCCGGGGTCTACGGCAGGGAAGAACACGCCGTCCGCGGGGCTGGTCACCACCTCGTAGCCTTCGAGCCAGACGATCGCCGGCGGGGGCGTCACGGCCCCGGGGAGCATGCCGAGGCTGCGAAGCACGTTGCGTACGCCCGCGACCGCGAGGGCCACGTGCCGCGGATCGCGCTGCCCCTGCTGCCCGGTCTCCGTGGTGATGGCCGGGATGCCGAGGCGCCAGGCCGTGGCGTCCGCCGTGGAGGCCGAGGCGAGGGCCTCGGCGTCGAGGGAATCGATCACCGCGTGGTCGAGGCCGAAGGCCACGGCGAGCGCACGGGAGGGTTCGTCCACCGCCGGATTCCCGGTGCGCGGGACGTACACGTAGGGGCGCAGGGCCTCGTTGCCGTCGCCCGCGTGGAGGTCGACGAGGAAATCGGCGCCCGTGATCACGTCGTCCACGAGCCGGGCGGCGATGCGCTCCGTGAGCGAGCCGTCGGCGTCGCCCGGGAACGCGCGGTTCAGGTTCAGACCGTCCACGGGACCGCCGTAGACCGAGCGCCCGAAGAAGGCCGGCGGGTTCGCCGCGTGCACGAGTACCAACGTGCCCGAAAGCGACGCGGGATCGAGCTCCGCGCGCAGCTGCTGGAGCGCCAGGAGCGGGACGTACTCGTAGCCGTGGACGCCCGCCAGGAGCACGAGCGTCGGCCCCGGCGTCGCGCCGCGCAGCACCGTGACCGGAACTTCCGTGCGCGCAGCGCCGGCTTCCACCGGCAGCGTCGCCGAGATCCGCGTGCCCGGCGCGACCGACCAGCGCTCCACGAGGCCGTGGACCGCCGCACCGGCCAGCGCCGGCGCGGCGCAGAGGCTCAGGACGAGGGCTGCGAGCCCCCGACGGATCGCGCGGACCCGCCGTCGCTCAGGACTCGAATTCGTAGGCACGCTCGCCGTGCGCCGTGTAGTCGAGGCCCTCGATCTCGTCTTCCTTGCTCACGCGCATGGGCACGAAGACCGCCGTGAGCTTCGCGACCAGGAAGGTGACCACGATCGTGAAGACGCCGACGGCGAGGAGGGCCACGACCTGCGCTCCGAGGCTGCCCTTGCCGAGGACGCCGATCATGAGGGTCCCGAAGATCCCGCCGACCCCGTGCACCGCGAACACGTCGAGGGTGTCGTCGATCTCGAAGGTCTCCTTGATCAGGCGGACGGCCCACTGGCAGAGCACGCCGGCGATGCCGCCGATGAGCACGGCCTCCACCGGCCCCACGAAGCCGGAGGCGGGGGTGATCGAGGCGAGACCGGCGATCGTGCCCGTGACGAGACCGACCATGGACGCCTTGCCGAACTTGATCTTCTCCCAGGCGGCCCAGGTGAGGGACGCGGTCGCGGCGGAGAGGTGCGTGACCACGAGCGCCATGGCCGCGCCGCCGTCGGCGGCGAGCTGCGAGCCCGCGTTGAAGCCGAACCAGCCGACCCAGAGCATGGACGCGCCGATCATGACGTAGCCGGGGTTGTGCGGAGGCCGCGCCTCGCTGCGACGACCGAGCATGAGCGCGAGCACGAGCGCCGCGAGGCCTGCGGTCTCGTGCACGACGATGCCGCCGGCGAAGTCCTTCACCTCCATCGCCGCGAGCCAGCCCCCGCCCCAGACCCAGTGGGCCACGGGCGCGTAGCACAGGAGCATCCAGAACGAGGAGAACAGCAGGACGAAACCGAAGCCGATGCGCTCCACGTAGGCGCCGACGATGAGCGCCGGCGTGATGATCGCGAAGGTCATCTGGAAGGCGAAGAAGAGCACCTCCGGGATCGTCCCGGAGAGCGACTCCGCGTCGACCCCGAGGAGGAAGGCCTTGGAGAGCCCGCCCCACACGGCCCCGTCCCCACCGAAGGCGATCGAATAGCCGGCCACGAGCCAGACCAGGGACATGAGACAGGCGATGGAGACGCACTGCATGAGCACGGAGAGCACGTTCCGGGCCCGCACGAGCCCCGCGTAGAAGAGCGCGAGGCCGGGCAGGGTCATGAACAGCACCAGGGCCGTGGCGACGATGATCCAGGCGGTGTCGGCCCCGTTCATGCGCGTCCCTCCGCGACGGGACCGGTCGTTCCCCGGCAAGGTCCGCGCGGGCGGACGGGCTCGGACGGTGCGGCTGCGTGCATGGCTTCCTCCACGGACAGACGGGCGGGCGAGGGGCGCCACGCCCGCACGGCCGGCCGCAGCGAGGCGGGCCGGCCCGGCGATCGACGGGTCTCGGGAAGTGCCCGCGCGCGGCGCGGTCGATCCCTCCGCGTCCCGTGCGCCGCTGCGTTCGGCGCTCCCCCGATCAGGACGCTGCTGCAAGCCCCGGGCGCGGCGGCCCGGGGACGGGCGGGCTCAGGACTTGGCGCCGCCCTTCATGAACTCCGGATAGGCCTCGAGGCCGCACTCGGACAGGTCCGTACCCTCGTACTCCTCCTCCTCGGAGACCCGGATGCCGATGCTCGCCTTGAGGGCGAACCAGAGCGCGAGGCTCGCGAGGAACGACCAGCCGAAGATGGCGACGATGCCGAGGAGCTGGCCGCCCACGGAGGCGCCCTCGTTCGAGAACAGCACGGCGATCAGACCCCAGATGCCGACCACGCCGTGCACGGAGATCGCACCCACGGGATCGTCGATCTTGAAGATCCGGTCGAGGTAGACGATCGAGAACACGACCAGGACGCCGCCCACGAGCCCGACGAGGACCGCCAGCTCCGCCGAGGGGTTGAGCGGGTCGGCGGTGATCGACACGAGGCCGGCGAGGGCCCCGTTCAGCGCCATGGTGAGGTCCGCCTTGCCGAAGAGCGCCCGCGCCACGAGGAGCGCGCCGAGCACGCCGCCGCAGGCCGCGAGGTTCGTGTTCACGAACACCTGCGCGACGGCATTGGCCTCGTCGATGTTGGAGAGCTTGAGCTCGGAGCCGCCGTTGAAGCCGAACCAGCCGAACCAGAGGATGAAGGTCCCGAGCGTCGCCAGCGGCAGGTTGGCGCCGGGAATGGCCCGCGACTCGCCCTTCGGCCCGTACTTGCCCTTGCGGGGCCCGAGCACGATGACGCCCGCGAGCGCCGCGGCGGCGCCGCACATGTGCACGATGCCGGAGCCGGCGAAGTCCGCGAAGCCGGCGGCCGCGAGCGCGCCGCCGCCCCAGCTCCAGGAACCCTGGATCGGGTAGATGAAGCCGGTCATGAACACGGCGAAGGCGAGGAAGGCCCAGAGCTTCATGCGCTCCGCGACGGCGCCGGAGACGATGGACATGGCGGTGGCGACGAACACCACCTGGAAGAAGTAGTCGGAGCGCGCGGCGTAGTAGGTCTCGCCCCCGGAGGCGAGCACGTCCGCCGCGGCGTTCTCGGAGCCGATGCCCATGCCGAAGGACGGGATCCAGCCACCCTCCGTGGCCCCGGCGTACATGAGCGCGTAGCCGAAGAAGAGATACATGATGCAGGCGATGGCGAAGAGCGCGACGTTCTTGGTCAGGATCTCCGCGGTGTTCTTCGCGCGCACGAGGCCCGCCTCGAGCATGGCGAAGCCCGGGGCCATGAACATCACGAGGGCGCCCATCACCAGGAAGTAGAAGGTGTCGAGCGCGTAGTTGGTCTGCGTCAGGTCTTCCACGAGGCCTCCTCCGGCGGACGGTTCGTCGGGGTCGCGGCCCGCGTCGGCGCGGCCGCGACGACGGCTCAGACGGCGTCGGGACCGCTCTCGCCGGTCCGGATGCGCACCACTTCCTCGAGGGAGGAGACGAAGATCTTCCCGTCGCCCACCTTCCCGGTGTTGGCCGCCTTGCTGATGGCCTCGAGCACGCCGTCGAGGAGCGCGTCGTCGATGGCCACCTCGATCTTCACCTTCGGCAGGAAGTCGACGACGTACTCCGCGCCGCGGTAGAGCTCCGTGTGGCCCTTCTGGCGGCCGAAGCCCTTCACCTCGGTGACGGTCATGCCCTGCACGCCGATCTCCGACAGGGACTCGCGCACGTCGTCGAGCTTGAACGGCTTGATGATGGCCGTGACCAGTTTCATGGAACTCTCCTCGTCCTGATTGCCGCCCCGGCGAGTCCGCGCCCGCCGCGGCGACGCGACGGGTCGCGCGGCCTGCGATCCGCCGCCCGGAGCCGGGGCGTCTGCCCGGAGCCGGGTCCGTTCTTAGCAGGTTCCGTGCCTCCCGGCGGGACCGTGGGGAGACCGGCGCCGCAGCGCCGTGCGCACGGTCGGCCGCGGGCCGATCGCACCATCGAAGTGCATTCATGGAAGAAACTTCTTCCGGGCGCACCACGCGAGGGCGCCCCGTGCGCCGCGCTTGCGCGCGCTCGCACGCGGGGACCGGCGATCGACGCTCGACCGCGGTCCGCTCCCGGCCCTAGGCTGCTCCCCGTTTCCCCGAGCCGGAGCCGCCCATGCACGACGACGATCCGATCCGCCGCCTCGCCGAACAGATCGGCCGCCTGCTGCCCCGCGGAGGACCGCCCCTGCCGGCGGGCTTCCAGGAGGACGTGCGCGCGCTGGTGCAGGGCATGATCGCCCGCTCCGAGCTCGTCACCCGGGAGGAATTCGACGCCCAGGTCGCCGTGCTGCGGCGGACGCGGGAGAAGCTCGAGGCGCTCGAGCAGACCCTCGCGCGCCTCGAGGCGACGGCGCCCCCGGACTCCGTCTGATCCGCCGCCATGGGCTACGCCTGCGCGAGCAGTCGGGCCTCGGACGGTCTCGAGGCACCCCTCGTGCGGGTGGAAGCCCACCTCGGCGGGGGCCTCCCCTCCTTCGGCCTGGTCGGTCTGCCGGAGACCGCCGTCCGCGAGAGCCGCGACCGGGTGCGGGGCGCCATCGAGGCCGCCCGCTTCGAGTTCCCGAAGACGCGGATCACCGTGAACCTCGCGCCGGCCGACCTCCCCAAGCACGGGGGCCGCTTCGATCTCCCGGTGGCCCTCGCGATCCTCGGCGCCTCCGGGCAGCTCGACGGCCGCAGCCTCGACGGCTACGAGTTCCTCGGCGAACTGTCCCTCGACGGCAGCCTGCGGCCGGTGCGCGGCGTCCTGCCCGCCGCCGTCGCCGCGACGCGCCGCGGCCGGCGCATCGTCGTGCCCGCCGAGAACGCGGCGGAGGCCGCCCTGCCGGACGGCGCGCGCGCCCTCGGGGCGGGCCACCTGCTCGACGTCACGGCCCAGCTCGCCACCGGCGCGGCCCTCCCGGAAGCGGCGCCCGCCGAGCGCGAGGCGCCCGCCGCCGCCGGACGGCTGGCGGAGATCCACGGCCACGCCCTGCCCAAGCGGGCGCTGGTGATCGCCGCCGCGGGCGGCCACAACCTGCTCATGTCCGGACCGCCGGGGACCGGGAAGACGCTCCTCGCCCGGGCCCTGCCGGGGCTCCTGCCGCCGCTCTCGCGGCCGGAGGCGCTGGAGGTCGCGGCCCTCCGCTCCCTCACCGGTCGGGACCGGGTCGCGGGCCTGCCCGGCCGCCCCTTCCGCGCGCCCCACCACAGTGCCAGCAGCGTGGCCCTCGTGGGCGGCGGCGCCGAGGTCGTGCCCGGAGAGATCTCCCTCGCGCACCACGGCGTGCTGTTCCTCGACGAGCTGCCGGAGTTCTCGCGCCACGCCCTCGAGACCCTGCGCGAGCCGCTCGAAGCGGGCGAGATCGTCATCGCCCGCGCCCGCTTCCGGGTCCGCTACCCGGCCGCCTTCCAGCTGGTCGCCGCCATGAA
>JAZBPF010000118.1:0-2033 GCA_036351515.1 Pseudomonadales bacterium
CGCCGATGTGGGCCCTGTTGTACGGCGAGCTCGAGTACGGCGTGTCTTGGCATGTCATGGCCACCGGTGTGGACAAGGGTGACCTGCTGCTTCGCTCCCCCGTTCCGATTGCCGACGACGACACGGCGGTGTCTCTCAACACCAAGTGCTTCGTGGCGGCGATGGAGTCCTTTCCGAGGCTGGTCGAAGGCCTCGAGGCCGGCGCCGTTCGCCCGGAGCCCCAGGATCTCGCTCGGAGAACCTACTTCGGCCGATCGGACAAGCCCGAGGCCTCCGGCGCTCTGGATTGGCGCGCGCCGTCCGAGATGCTGGCCCGCATGGTGCGGGCGCTCGACACCGGTCGTTACGCGAATCCACTCGCGAGTGCGAAGCTTCTGCTCGCCGACGGGACGCTCCTGGTCGAGGGAGCGGTCGTCGTGGACACGGAATCGACTGCCGCACCCGGCACCGTGCTGGCCACCGAGGGCAGCCTCCTGGTTCGCGCCGGTCAGGGGGCGCTCGAGATCACGGCACTCCGCGAGCCCGGCGGTAGATCTGTGCCGGTGAGCGAGGCGGTGGAGCGTTGGAGGCTCTCCCCGGGAGTCATGCTCCCGGTTCTCGACGACGGCCGATCGGAGCGCCTGCGCACGGTCGCTTCGGCCGCCGCGCTTCGGGAGGGCGCCTGGGTGCGCAGGCTCGAGGCGGTCGAAGCCGCGGAGCTTCCCTATCGCAGTTCGCGTCGGGGTGCCGTGGGGGGAACGCGTGCCCACCGAGCCGTGAAGCTCCCGGAGGGCTTCCAGTCCCTGGTGGAGGGAAAGCCCGAACTCGTCGCTGGTGCCTTCCAGCTCTTTCTGGGTCGCGCCCTCGGGCAGTCCCGGTTCCACGTTGCCGTGGCCGACGATGCGACGGTCGAGGCGCGTGCGGGTGCCGAGATGGTCACGCTCCCGTTGCTCTTCCATACCGTCGACCTCTCCGCCGCCGGGCCGGCAGCTTCGTTGGCGGTCGCCGCGCTGGATGCGGCCCGCGAGACCGCCGCTTCCGGTCCCGTGCTTTCCGACCTCGGGGCTCGCTACCCGCGCGTGGGCGCGAACCCGGCGGTCGTCGGGAACGAGCCGGTGTCCGTGGCGCTCGTCTTCGGAGAGGCGGCACTGCCGGATGCCGTCGCACGCGCAGAGCTGGTGCTCCAGATCGCGGCGGACGGCTCGGCGATCCTGCATCACGACCCCGCGGCCTACCCGCGGGCTGCACTGGATCGACTCGCGCATCACTTCGAGGCACTGTGTGGCCAGCTGCTGATACACCCGGAGTGCCCCTTCGCGGAACTCGATCTGCTCACGGACGAGGAGCGTGGCCGCCTCCTCGTGGCGTGGAACGACACGGCGCTCGAGCACGACCGCTCCCTGACGCTCCACGGAGCCTTCGAGGCCCAGGCGCGGAAGACGCCCGAGGCGGTGGCTGCCGTGTTCCACGGGCGTGCGCTCACCTATCGGGAGCTCGATGCGCGGGCAGCCGCCCTCGCGGCGGAGCTTCGCGGACTCGGGTGCCGGCCCGGAACGCTGGTCGGCGTTCACGTTCCGCGGTCGCTCGAGCTCCTGGTGGCGACACTCGGGGTCCTCAAGTCCGGTGCGGCCTACGTGCCGCTGGATCCTGCGTTCCCTGCGGACCGGCTCGAGTTCATGATCGCGGATTCCGCCATGCCCGTGATCGTCAGCCACTCGCGAGTCCGCGGGACGTTGCCAGCCTCAGCGGCGACCGTCCTCGCCGTGGACGCGCCCCGTGGCATGCCGGATGCCCCCGCACCGGGTACGGACGCTGCACCGGAGGACCTTGCCTACTGCATCTACACCTCTGGCTCGACGGGGCGTCCGAAGGGCGTGCTCCTCGAGCACCGCAATGTCGTGAACTTCTTCGCGGCCATGGACGAGGTGGTCCCGCGGGAGGGCGCCGGCCAACCGGTGTGGCTGGCCGTGACGAGCCTGTCCTTCGACATCTCCGTCCTGGAGCTGTTCTGGACCCTGGCCCGCGGCTTCAAGGTGGTGATCCACGACGAGGCG
>JAZBPF010000119.1:0-2982 GCA_036351515.1 Pseudomonadales bacterium
CTGTTCCTCTCCGGCGCCCTGACGGCGCGCGCCGCGCCGGAGATCGACATCCCCTTCGAGAAGTTCACGCTCGGCAACGGACTGACCGTGATCGTCCACGAGGACCGCAAGGCCCCGGTGGTGGGTGTGAGCGTCTGGTACAAGGTCGGCTCGAAGGACGAGCCCGAGGGGCAGACGGGCTTCGCCCATCTCTTCGAGCACCTCATGTTCAACGGCACGGAGCACTTCGACGGCGAGTGGTTCGAGCCGCTGCAGGAGGTGGGCGCGACGGACCTGAACGGCACCACGAACCTCGACCGGACCAACTACTTCCAGACCGTGCCGCGGCCGGCGCTGGACCGCGTGCTGTGGATGGAGTCGGACCGCATGGGCCACCTGCTCGGGGCGGTCACCCAGGAGAAGCTCGACCAGCAGCGCGGCGTGGTCCAGAACGAGAAGCGCCAGGGCGAGAACCGACCCTACGGGCGCGTCTACGAGCGACTCCTGAAGGCGCTCTATCCGCCGGATCACCCCTACGAGCACACGACCATCGGCTCCATGGAGGACCTCGACGCCGCCACGCTCGAGGACGTGCGCGACTGGTTCCGGACCTACTACGGCCCCTCGAACGCGATCCTCGTGCTCGCCGGGGACGTCGACGCCGAGGAAGCGCGGCCGCTCGTGGAGCGCTACTTCGGCGACATCCCCCCGGGGCCGCCGCTCACGCAGCTCGAGCGCTGGGTGCCCGAGCGGAGCACCGACACGCGCGAGATCCAGTACGACCAGGTGCCCCAGGCGCGCATCTATCGCGCCTGGGTCGCGCCGCCGGACGTCGATCCGGTCTCCACCGACCTCGCG
Organism: Pseudomonadales bacterium; assembly: GCA_036351515.1. GTDB lineage: Bacteria > Pseudomonadota > Gammaproteobacteria > Pseudomonadales > Azotimanducaceae > JAZBPF01. Next base: position 838 of record JAZBPF010000119.1, read on the forward strand.
GTCGCGGTGTCCGTGCTCGCGCAGGGCAAGAACGCACGCCTCTACGAGGACCTCGTCCACGCGCAGCAGCTCGCGACGGACGTCTCGCCCTGGATCCAGGAGGGCAGGCTCGCCTCCGTCTTCGGCGTGGTGGTCACCGTGAAACCGGGCGCATCCCCGGTCGCCGCCTCGGCGGCCCTGGACCGGAGCCTCGAGGCCTTCCTGCGCCGCGGGCCCACGCGCGAGGAGCTCGAGCGGATCTCGACGCGCATCGAGGCGGACCTCGTCCGGGGGCTCGAGCAGGTGGGCGGCTTCGGCGGCAAGGCCGTGATCCTCGCCCAGGGCGAACTCGTCGCCGGCGATCCCGCCTACCGCTTCGACACGGAGCTCGCCGAGCTCGAGGCCGTGACCCCCGAGTCGGTGCGTGACGCCGCCCGGCGCTGGCTCGGCGCCGGCAGCCATCAGCTCGACGTGCGTCCCTTCCCGAGCTACGCCGCGAGCAGCGAGGGGGTCGACCGCAGCGAGGGGCTGCCGGCCGTGACCGGCGAGGCGGAGCTGTCGTTCCCCGAGGTGCAGGAGGCGACGCTCTCCAACGGGATTCCCGTGGTCTTCGCCCGCCGCGACACGGTGCCGCTCGTGAACGTCTCGCTGCAGTTCGACGCGGGCTACGCCGCTGACGCGAGCGCGTCCCCCGGCACGGCGGCCTTCACGCTCGCCATGCTCGACGAGGGGGCCGGCGACCGCGACGCCCTCGAGCTCTCCGCCGCGCTCGAGCGTCTCGGCGCGCGACTGCGGACCGATTCGACGCTCGACACCTCGGACGTGTCGCTCTCGACGCTCGTGGAGCATCTCGACGATTCCCTCGCGCTCCTCGCGGACGTCGTCCGCGCGCCCACCTTCGAGGCCTACGAGCTCGAGCGCGTCCGGCGCAGCTGGCTCGCGGGCATCCAGCAGGAGCTCGCGAATCCACGCTCCATCGTCCTGCGCCTCGCACCGGAGCTCCTGTTCGGCGCCGACCATCCCTACGGCGGCTCGCTCACGGGCTCGGGCACGGTGGCGTCGATCTCCGCGCTCACGCGGGAGGACCTCGAGGCCTTCCGCCGCGCCTGGCTCCGGCCCGAGCGGCTGAGGATCCACGTGGTGGGCGACACGACGCTCGAGGCCCTGCTGCCCCGGCTCGAGGACGCCTTCGGGGACTGGGAGATCGAGACGGAGCCGGCGCCGGCGAAAGCCATCGCGCCCGTGGCGCTGCCCGAGCAGCCGCGCGTCGTGCTCGTCGACCGCCCCGGCTCGCCGCAGTCCTACATCCTCGTCGGCCAGGTATCGCCGTCCTCCCGCGACGAAGACCGCCTCGCCATCGACGTGATGAACGACGTGCTCTCGGGCTCCTTCGTCTCGCGCCTGAACATGAACCTGCGCGAGGAGAAGGGCTGGTCCTACGGCGTGCGCTCCGGCTTCGTGGAGGCCGAGGGACAGCGGCCCTTCACGATCCGCGCGCCGGTGCAGACGGACCGCACCGCGGACGCGATCCGCGAGATCCGACGCGAACTCGAGGCCTTCCTCGGCGACCGCCCGCCGACGGCGGAGGAGGTCCGGCGTGTGAAGCTCGACGCCGTGCGCTCCCTGCCAGGGCGCTACGAGACCTCCCGGGCCGTGCTCGCTTCGCTGCAGGAGAGTGCGCGCTTCGACCGGCCCTGGGACTACCCGGAGACCCTCCGGGCGGCCTACGAAGCGCTGTCCGCCGAGGATGCGGCGGAGGCGGCTCGCCGAGTGCTGGCCCCGGAACGGATGGTGTGGGTGATCGTCGGCGACGCGGGGCGGATCGAGGCGGAGCTGCGCGAGCTCGGGTTCGGGGAGCTCGAGGTGCGGACGCTCGAGGAGCGCTGAGGCTGCCGGAGCTCGGCGTCCCCGCTCGTCGAGGGGCGCCGGCGCGGGGCTTGCGGCACTCCCATGCCCGTGCGGTACTCCCGGACGATCCGTCGAGGGGGGACCATGGATCCATGGGTTTCGAGATCCGCGCGCTCACGCAGGACGACGTGGCCCGGTTGCAGGCCCTGAACCGGCTGTTCGGGGAAGCCTTCGAGGATCCGGAGCACTACCTCGACCGTCCTCCGAGCGAGGCGTACCTCCAGCGCTTGCTCGGGAATCCCGACTTCGTCGCCCTCC
>JAZBPF010000120.1:0-2245 GCA_036351515.1 Pseudomonadales bacterium
GCTCGAGCGCGACTGGATCATCGCCACGAACGGCGGCGACGAGCTGCTCCGGCTCGCGGTCACGACCTACCTCGAGCCCGGCCGGCCGCTCGCCACCACGGCGCCGAGCTACTCCCTCTATCCGGTGCTCGCCGCCGTGCAGGACTGCCCCACCGTGGCGTTCCCCCTCGGCGAGGACTTCTCCCTCCCGGAGGACCTCGCGGCCCGGGTGAACGCGAGCGGCGCCGGCCTCTTCTGCCTCGTGAACCCCCACGCCCCGAGCGGCCGGCTCTGGCCCGTCGAGGCGATCGATGCCCTCGCCGGCGCCCTCGACTGCGTGTTCCTCCTCGACGAGGCCTACGTGGACTTCGTGGATCCGGCCCGGGGCCACGACGCCCTCGCCCTGCTCCGGCGCCACGGCAACCTCCTGATCCTCCGCAGCCTGTCGAAGGGCTACGCCCTCGCGGGACTGCGCTTCGGCTACGGGCTCGGCTGTCCGGAGCTGGTCGCGCCGATGCTCACGAAGACCCGCGACTCCTACAACGTGGACCTGCTCGCGCAGCAGCTCGCCACGGCGGCGATCGAGGACCGCGCCTGGGCCGAGGCGAACTGGCGCGCCGTCCGCGAGGAACGCAGCCGGCTGACCGAGGCGCTCCGGACCCTCGGCTGCGCCGTGCCCGACTCCGAGACGAACTTCGTCCTCGCGCGCATGCCCGCCGGTGCGGACGCCCGCGCCGTGCAGCAGGGCCTGCGCGAGGCGGGGCTCCTCGTGCGCTGGTTCGACGCCGACGGCCTCCGCGACCGGCTGCGCATCACCGTGGGCACGGCGGAGGAGAACGACCGGCTCCTCGCCGCCCTGCACACGCTGCTGCCGGCCCCGTGAGCGCCCTCGCGGACCGCCGCTGCTGGGTCTTCGACCTCGACGGGACCCTCACGTACCCGGTGCACGACTTCGACGCGATCCGCGTCCGCCTCGGCATCCCCGCGGGCGAGCTCATCCTCGAATGGCTCGCCGCCCAGCCCGCGCCGCAGGCCGCGCCGCTCTACGCGGAACTCGCCCGCATCGAGGCGGAGCTCGTGGACCGGACCACGGCGCAGCCCGGCTGCGACGAACTCCTCGAGGCGCTCTGCGCCGACGACTGCCGGCTCGGGATCCTCACCCGCAACACGCGCGAGAACGCCCTGCGCACGCTCGAGCGCATCGGCGTGGCCCACTGCTTCGCCCCGGAGGACGTGCTCGGCCGCGACGAGGCCCCCGCGAAGCCCGACCCCGGCGGCATCCGCACGCTCCTCGCGCGCTGGGGCGGCGGACCCGAGGCGGCGGTGATGGTCGGCGACTTCCGCCTCGACCTCGAGGCCGGCCGCGCCGCAGGCACGGCCACGGCGCATTTCGACCCCGCCGGTCGCTTCCCCTGGCCCGAGCTCGCGGACGTGCGGATCCGCGCCCTCCCGGAGCTCCTCGCCCATCGCTGAACGCTCGGCGGTTGTCGCCCCGGCAGGCGTCCCCGAGAATGCGATCATCGCCCTGCCGCCCCGACCGGGAAGGCTCTCCATGAACGATGCGAACCCCGTGCGCGACGCCATGCCCACGGCCGAAGCCATCGCCCGCCGCGTCCTCGACGGCTTCCACGCCTGGCGCGAGACCTTCGACGCCTACACGCGCGGCGCCCGGGCGCGCTTCGAGGCCGCCGCCTGGGCGGAGGGCCAGCAGGCGTCGATCGAGCGCATCGAGAGCTACGGCCGCACGGTCACGGCCGTCGTGGAGGCGCTGCGGGCCGAGGGCGCGCCGGACCTCGAGCGCTGGCGCGAGGCGCGGGCCTGCTACCCGGACCTGTGCCGGACGCTGCCGGACCGGGAGCTGGCGGAGACCTTCTTCAACTCCATCTACTGCCGCCTCTGGGATCACCGGAACATCGTCGAGCCGAATCTGTTCGTACGGGCGGCGATTCCGGCGCGCCTCGATGCGGGACCGGACCCGCTGCTGCGGAACTATCCGGTGAACGACGGCGACTGGAGCGCCTGCGTGGCCCGGGTCCTCGACGACTACGCCTTCGCGACGCCCTGGCAGCACCGGGACCGGGACGCAGCGCTCATGCTCCAGGCCATCGCCGAGGCCGCCCCGGAGGTGCTCGGAGGCAAGACCGCGGGCCGGCTGCAGCTCATGGAACCGGTCTTCTACCGGAACAAGGGCGCCTACCTCGTGGGCCGGCTCCTCGTGGGGGAACGGGCCGTCCCGCTCACGGTCGCCGTGCTCCACGACGAGGCC
>JAZBPF010000121.1:0-3973 GCA_036351515.1 Pseudomonadales bacterium
GCCTGCTGCAGGAAGCGGCGACAGAGCGCCTCGGCCTTGAGCAGCTTGCCCTGGGCGAGGAGGTCCGTGACCGCCACGAGGGGCTTCGGCAGTCGACGCAGGTGCGCGAGCTGGGCGCGGACGACCGCGGCCTCGGAGGCCCGCCCGAGCTGCTCGAGGAGTTCCAGCCGGGCCCGGAAGCTCGCCTCGAGGGCCGGGTTCAGGCGCGTCGCGCGCCCGTAGGCGGCGGCGGCGCCCTCGAGGTCGCCGAGGGCGCGGAGCAGGTGGCCCTCCTCCTGGTGCGCACGGCCGTGGTTCGGCACGAGGCGCTTGACGGTCTCGAGGTCGGCCCGCGCGGCGTCGATCCGCCCGGCGTAGCGATGGACGACGGCGCGGGTGTAGTGGGCCTCCACGTCCTCCGGCTGTGCCTCGAGCAGCGCATCGAGGGCGCGGCGGGCGTCGTCGAGACGCCCGCGGGCGAGGAGCTCCTGGATCGAACGGAGCGATTCGGGCGGCGCGTCCGCGCTCACGGGACCTCCGGAAACACGAGCGCCCCTCGGAAGGGGCGCCCGGATGCGACTTCGGTGCCTTCCGGCGTCAGAAGTCGAAGGATACCCGGAGCCCGAAGGTCCGGGGGCGGGCGTAGACGACCCGCTGGCGGTCGAAGACGAAGTTGTTCTGCAGCTGCGCCTGTTCGTCGAGGAGGTTCTCCGCGTAGAGCTCCGCCGTCCAGTTGCCCTCGGCGAGGCCCGCCCGCAGATCGACCAGCGCCCAGCTGTCCACCTCGGCGCGATTGATGGTGACGACGTCGCTGAAGGCCTCCGCCGAGTAGGAGAGGATCGGCGTCACGTGGGCGGTCATGCCGTTGCCCAGGAACCACTGGTAGCGGGCGCGGATGTTGCCCTGGAACTGGGGCGCGTAGGCGAGCTCGTCCCCCTCGCGGACGTCGTCCGTGGGCACGAGCACGTCCGTGATCTCCGTGTCGAGCACGGAGAACGCGCCGGAGATGGTCAGCCCCTGCACCCCCGGAGGCGTCCAGATGAAGTCGCCCTCGAGGCCCGTGACCTCCGCGTCCGCGGCGTTGGCCGAGAAGAAGAGGTTGGTGATGCTCGGGTCGAAGATCGTCGTCTGCAGATCCGAGATGTCCACGCGGAACAGGTTGCCGTTGAAGCGCAGGGTCCGGTCGAGCAGGTCGAGCTTCCAGCCGAGCTCGTAGTTCACGACCTCGTCCGTGTCGAGCTCGAAGGGCACGGTGAAGTCGTTGGGACCCAGCGCGCCGCCGGGACGGTTCAGGAGACCCGGGCGGAAGCCCTCGGACCAGGTGGCGTAGAGCAGCGTCGTGTCGTTCGGCTGCCAGGAGAGGCCCACCTTGCCGATGAAGCCGCTCGTGGAGGCCGTGTCGGGCGCCCGGACGGCGTTGAAGACCTGCGGTGCAGCCCCTTCTCCGACGACGGCGGCGATGTCCTCCAGCGAGTCGTCCAGCGTGAAGCTCGGTTGCGGCGCGCACTGCCCCCGGAACGTGAACTGCCCGTCGCCGTTGTAGAGGTCGCTGATGTCGGTGCCGAAGGCCTGGCAGTCGTCCGCGACGGTCGTGCCGCCGAAGTTGAAGAACGACGAGTTGGCGCTTCCCTCGAAGTCCACCTCGATGTCGTACCAGCGCCCGCCGAGGGTCAGGTCGAACTGCTCCCCGAGGTCGAAGGTGACCTCGCCGAAGGCGCCGATCTGCTCGTCGGTCCGGAGCACGTCGTTGCGGAAGATCACACCGTCGGGGAAGGGTCCCGGAGCGGACCGGTAGCCGGTCTGGAAGGGGAGATTCGGGGCGAAGCCCGTGGTCTCGCCGTCGAAGGCCACGGCGCGCGTGGAGCCGGGGTAGGTGAAGTCGTTGCGCTCGCGCAGCTCGAGGTCGCTGTAGAAGACGCCCGCGGTGGCGCGGATCCGGCGATCCTGCGGCGTGGTCACGCGGAACTCGTGGGTCTGCACCTCCGTGTTCGTGTTCGACTTCACGAACAGGTTCGGCGGCTGGCAGGTGCCGGAGGGCGCGGCGTCCCCCGGATAGGTCACGGCGCCGTCGCAGATGTAGTAGGGCAGGTACTGGCCCACGAACAGGTAGTCGGAGTAGTCGACGGTCTGGTCCGTGTTCCGGTCCGTGAAGGCCCCCGTGTAGAGGAGCTGCAGGTCGCCCACGAGACCGTCGAGGGTCCAGCTCGTGTTGTGGAAGCCGTCCTCGATGGAATCGTCCTCGTAGCGCTGGATCTCGTAGTCGTCGAGGTCCGGATCGGCGAAGAAGACGCCCTCGGAGTCCATGGTCTGGCGCATGTGCGTGACCAGCAGGCTCCACTTCGGGTTGATGTTCCAGAGCGCGCTCAGGCGACCGCCGGCGTAGGTGGTCTCGTTGAAGTCGTCCTCGGTGCGCGTCGCGTTGTCGGCCTCGAGGAAGTTCACGCCGGTGAGGTCGGAGCCGGCCTGGAAGCCTTCCCGCTGCGCGCTCACGGGAACGCCGTTCGCGCGGACCGTGCCGGCCGACCGGAAGCGTGCGCTCTCCGCCGCCGTGCGGGTGCCGCGGACGTTGTCGACCCAGCCGCCCTGGTTGTCCGTGTAGACCACGCCCCGGAGCGTCAGGCGCTCGTTCACGGGCAGGTTGAACACGCCCTCCACGTTGTTGCTCGGCTCGCCCTCGGGCGTGTACTCGGTGCCGAAGCGGACCTTCGCGTAGGTCCCCGTCGGATCGGGCTTGTTGGTGATCAGGCGCACGGTGCCGGCCTGCGAGCTCGCTCCGAACAGCGTGCCCTGGGGCCCGGCGAGAACCTCCACGCGGGACATGTCCGCCGTGTAGACGTCGAGGTTCCGGCCCGGCTGCGCGAGCGGCTGCTCGTCGAGGTAGAGCGCGACGTTCGGCGCCAGGCCGGCGACGCCGGCGGTGGTCAGGTTCGGGGTGGTGGAGGCCACGCCGCGGATGTAGATCTGGTTCTGCCCGGGGCCCGTGCCGCCGGCGGTGATGCCGGGCATCTGGATCAGGTAGTCGGTGAAGTCGGTGATCCCGAGATCGTTCAGGGCCGTCTGATCGAGGGCCTGGACCGCCACCGGGATGTCCTGGGTGCTGGCCTCGGTCTTGGTGGCGGTGACGACCACCTCCTCGATCGCTGCGTGGGCCGGAACGGCGCTGCCCGTGGCAGCCATGGCGGAAACGATGGCTGCATTCAGCTTGTTTCTCTTGAACATAGCTCCCTAACCTTTCCTGGACGAAGGAAAGGCGCGGACCTTACCTCAACGGGGGGCGGCCTGCACCTGCGGCATCCGGCGCCAACACTCCGGGTCATGGGCTTGCGTTTACGCAAGCGTTCGATGCTCTCGAACTGTAGACCCCTGCATGATGTGACCGAATTCGAGAAACCCGCTTCCGATGGATCGATCGTGGGCGAAGGATCTTTCCTGCGCTCCGCCGCCGGCCGTGCCGGGTCCGTCCCCTTCTGCGCTATGCTGCGCGCGCGTCTGGGCGTAGCTCAGCCTGGTAGAGCACGGGCTTTGGGTGCCCGGGGTCGCAGGTTCGAATCCTGCCGCCCAGACCAGTCCTCCCGGCGTGCCCGGATCCGCCCCCCGACCGCAGTGCCTTTCCCCCGTGACCGCCTCGCCGGGGCGCCCGAGTCGATCACGAGCGTGCCCGCGCCGGGTCGGGTTCGCTGCGTGGCAGGAGCCGAACCGCCCGTGCGCCCGGCTCGCGTCTCGTCGCCGCCCCCGGCCGGTGGCATGCTCGGGCGCCCGATGCCCGACGGAACCCTTCCATGCGCAGGTCCGCCTTCGTTCCCGTCCTGCTTTCTCTCCTGTCCGCCGCGGTGTCGGACGCCGCGGAGCCGGACCTTCGGATCGCGGCCGTGGACGCCGTCTTCGCGGAGCTCGCGGCGGAGCGGGCCCCGGGCTGCGCCGTGGGGGTCGCCCGCGGGGACGCGCTGATCCACGCGGCGGGCTACGGCTACGCGAACCTCGAGTACGACCTGCC
>JAZBPF010000122.1:0-5091 GCA_036351515.1 Pseudomonadales bacterium
CCCATGAACTGCACGGCCTGGTACCGGGAGGGCCGCTGCGAGGTCTGGGCGCCGACCCAGGGCCCGGACGTCACCCGGGCGCTCGTCGCCGATGCGGTCGACCTGCCGCGGTCGGCCGTCACCGTCCACAGCACGCTCCTGGGCGGCGGCTTCGGTCGACGGGGCATCCCCGACTTCGCCGCCGAGGCGGCGGCGGTCTCCCGGGCCGCCGGCCGGCCCGTGAAGGTGCTCTGGTCGCGGGAGGACGACACGCGCCACGACTACTACCGCCCGGCGACGTGCAACCGTCTGCGCGCGACGCTCGACGGGTCGGGAAGGGTCACCGGCTGGGAGCACCGCATGGCCGCGCCGAGCATGGTCGCGAGCCTGCTGCCGAGCTTCTCGACGGCGGTGTTTCCGGGCTGGGTCCCCGGCGGAGTCGTGGGTGCCCTCGCCGGGGCCGCGCGTCCGCTGCTGCGCACGCGGGACGCGAGCACGCACGAGGGCGCGGCGGAGCTGCCCTACGCGATCCCCCACCTGCGCGTGGAGCACGTCTTCCACGACCCCGGCGTGCCGCTCGGCTTCTGGCGCTCCGTGGGCCATTCGCAGAACGCCTTCGTGGTCGAGGCCTTCGTGGACGAGCTCGCCCACGCGGCGGGGGAGGACCCGCTGCGCTTCCGCCTCGAGCGCCTCGCCGACCATCCCCGGCACCGCGCCGTGCTCGAGCGCGTCCGCGACGCGGCGCCCTGGGGCCTCGTGGCCGAAGGGCGCTTCCAGGGCGTCGCCGTGCACGAGTCCTTCGGGACCGTGGTGGCGCAGATCGCCGAGGTGTCCGTGGAGGACGGCCGGATCCGCGTCCATCGCGTCACCTGCGCCGCGGACTGCGGCCGGGTGGTGAATCCGGCGATCGTCCGGGCGCAGCTCGAGTCCGGCATCGTCTTCGGCCTGACGGCGGCGCTGAAGGGGGAGATCACGATCGACGACGGCGCCGTCGTGCAGTCGAACTTCCACGACTATCCGCTGCTGCGCCTGGACGAGTGCCCGGCGATCGACGTGCATCTGCTGGAGCGCGAGACGGATCCCTCCGGCATCGGCGAGCCCGGCACGCCGCCGATCGCGCCGGCGGTGGCGAACGCGGTCTTCGCGGCCACGGGCCGGCGCTTGCGGAGCCTGCCCCTGCGCTTGTGAGTGCTCAGTCGGCGTCGAGGAGCCGGCGCAGGGCCGGGAGGCTCGTCGCCGGGTCGGTGAAGCGCAGGGCGCGCAGGCCGGCGCGGCGCCCGGCCTCGACGTTGGCCGGCAGGTCGTCGACGAAGACGGCCTCGCCGGGCCGCAGGCCCGCGTCCTCGAGCAGCCTGCGGTAGATGGCCGGCTCCGGTTTCACCGCGCCGCAGTGGCAGGAGAGAACCCGTACGTCGAAGTGCGACCAGAACTCGTGCCGGCTGACGACGCCGTCCCAGGTGTGCGCCGCGATGTTGGAGAGCAGGTGCAGCGGATGTCCGCGGGCGGCGAGCGCCGCGGCGCAGGCGACGGTCTCGGGAATCGGCTCGAGCACCTCGGGGACCTGCTCGATCAGCGCGAGGAGGGCGCCCCGGTTCAGGCCCGTGCGGCGCGCGCCGCGGTCCGCGACCTCCGCCGGCGACCGGGTGCCGCGATCGAGCTCGATCCAGTCGGGATGCCCGAGGACGCCTTCGACCACGCGGCGGCGCGCCTCGGGATCGAGGAAGGCGTGCGCGGCGAGCCCCTCCGGGTCCCAGCGCAGGAGCACGTTGCCGATGTCGAGGACGACCGGGGCGAGGCCACGCACGGCCTTCAGCGCGCGGTCTCGACGTTGATGGTGAGCGTGCGCCGCATGGGCGCGTCCGCCGGGCCCGTCATGGGCCGCACGCAGTGCCAGGAGTTGAAGGTCTTGATGAAGAGCACCGCCTGGTTCGGCTCGAAGGCGTAGGTCTCCAGCGGCTCCACCTCGTCCCACTCGGCCTTGGCGTTCAGCTCGTTGTAGTTCCGGCGCGGATCCTTCGGACGGCTGACCTCCGTGCCGCCGCCCCAGGCCGGATCCCATTCCCCTTCGCGGACCATGGAGATCACCAGGGTGATGCGCTTGGCCGGCGCGTCCGAATGGGGGATCACGAAGCCGCCCTGCGCCGGGAGCATGGAGAACTCGAACCGGGCAGAGAGCGGGGGCCGTCCGGCGTCGATGCGGCCGCGCAGGAGGTTCGCGAGGCCGAGCAGGGTCTGGCTGCCGCGCGTGGGCAGGCGCTGGTAGCCGAGGTCGATGCCCTGCTCGAGGAGTACGTCCACGAGCTCGCGCACGAACTGCCGGCTCTTCACCCAGTGGTGGAACTCGCGCCAGATCGGGTTCGCGCGCACGAACTGCCGGTAGGCCCGCCCGTGGTTCTTCTCCGAGAGCGAGTACTTCAGATGCCGGTCGAGCTGCGCGAAGCGGTCGACGGCCGGGTAGGCGTCGAGCAGGGCCTCGTAGAGCGAGGGGTCCATGAGCGGGCGCGCGAGGCCGATGGGGAAGGGCTCGTAGCGCAGCTGCAGATGCTGGTAGTCGAACATGGCGGAACGGGAACCGGATCGGTGGACGGGGCGGCGCCCGGAGCGGGCGCGAGTATAGCCGCTCCGGGTTCCGCCGCGGGATGCGTTCGGGTCAGTGGCGCCAGCTGGTCAGGTCCGCCCCCGCCGGCGCGGTCTCCTCGATGCGCTCGAGGATCCGCGGGAGGTACATCGTGTTGTAGCGCAGCCGGGAGAGGTGGTTCGGCAGTTCCGGGTCGCCGTTCCAGCAGTGCTCCGCCCGGTCGCCGTAGGCCACGACGCCGTCGTAGTGGGGAGCCGTGGTCGACTCCAGGAACTCCTCGGCCAGGTACACGGCGTTGTTGAGGTAGTAGTTGTCCATGTCGCCCACGTAGACGTGGAGCTTGCCCGCGAGCTTCGGGCCGAGCGTCGCCCAGTCCCGGCGCAGGATGTGCACGAGGTCGTAGTGCTCGCGCCAGTACGCCGCGACCTCGCGGTCGATGACGCCCGTCTCCTTGTCCCAGATGCGCACGGGATAGCCGTCGGGGCCCATGGGGGAGTAGGTGGCCTCCCAGATGTCCCACTGCTGCCCGGAGCGGGAACGGTCGCCGAGCACCGCCTCGAAGCGGTTCATGGACTCGATGGTGCTGGTGACGTTGCCGAGCCAGTCTCGGCGGCCCGGGCGGGGCAGCTGCTGGAAGGCGCTGTCGTAGAAGTAGGCGTTCTCGTCCTCGTAGAGGTTCACGAGCGTGTAGGCGCGGAAGTCGATCGGGTCCGGGCAGGCGACGAAGGCGCCGTTGTAGTGGTCCGGGTAGAAGACCTGCGTGGCCATGGCTTCCCAGCCGCCCGTGGAGCCGCCGTAGGTGAAGCGCGCCCAGCCCTCGCCGAGGCCGCGGAAGCGCTCCTCGAGCCAGGGGATGAGCTCGAGGTTGATGGCGTCGCCGTACGGGCCCTGACTCGCGGAGTTCACCGCGTAGGAGTCGTCGTAGTAGGGGGTGGGGTGCTGGATCTCCACCACGAGGAAACGGGGGAAGTCCGGGGAGGTCCAGCGCCGGTAGAAGTCGTGGGCCTCCTGCTGCTGGATGCGGTTGTAGCCCTCGACGCCGAAGCGCGCGCTGTAGTCGGGCGCGAGGTCCGCGTCCGGCGGCTCGGGACGGAAGCCGCCGAAGTCCGCCGGGAAGTGGCCGTGGAAGACCATGAGCGGATAGCGGGCCTCCGGGTGCTCCTCGAAGCCGTGGGGCAGGAGCACGTGCGCGCCCAGGTAGACGTCCCGGCCCCAGAACGCGCTCAGCCGCTCGCTGCGCATGCGCACGTGCTTCACGTACTCGGTGTCCTCGGGCGGCTCGATCGGGGGGATCGCGCGGTCGAGGACGAGTTCGAAGCGCTGCGTGCCCGTCGGCGCGATCTCGATCTCCACCGGCGCCGAGAGGAAGTTGCCGGGTTTGCGGTTCCACTGCTGCCCCTCGCCGCGGTCCGGCGGGAGGCTCACGACGTGACCCGTGGCGAGGGTGAAGTCCTCGTAGCGGTTCAGGAGGGCCTGGACGCGCCAGGGGCCGGGGGGCAGGTCCGGCAGGGTGTCCAGGGGGAAGCCCGGCTCGTCGCCGTCGAAGGTCGCGACTGCGCCCGGCGCCCAGTCCTCGACGTTGCGGCCGAAGAACGGCTGGGCATCGGGGCCGGTGCCGACGCGGAAGCGCGGTTCGGTGTCGCCGTCGCGGGCGAAGAGGAGCAGGAGGCGACCGTCCTGGGCCGCCTCCGCGAGGGACGAATCCCAGCGGACGTCGAAGCGCAGCTCGCGCGCGTCCTCCGCGGCGCCGGCCGCTGCGCAGGCGAGCAGGAGCGCGAGCACCCCCGTTCGCAGCACGCGTTCGCGCACCGCCCGCGAGCCCTGATCCGTTCTGCCCATGCCGCTTCCTCCGCCGGTCTCAGAGCGTGTTCACACGATGTCCACCTGCTGCGACGCCCCCGGGAATCGCCGGACTGCGTCGTGAGGCCCTCCTCGAGCAGTCCCATGGCGCAGGCCATGCGCCCACTCGATGACGCCCTTCCGCCTGGTCCGACGGCCCCAGGATCCGCCTCGCGGACGGCGGGCATCGTGTAGACACCCGCTCCGGCCCCAACGATGCGCCGGCCGTGCGGTGGGGACAAGCGTGCGGGCCGCGGCGCTGGCCTTCGGTCGCCGCGTGAAGCAGGCTTCCGCGTGGCGAGGGGAGGAGGCGCGGTGCGGGCCGAGGTCGATTGCTACGAGCCGGTGGCGGTGCCGAAGGCCGTCGCCGAGGACCTCTGGATCGTCGACGGTCCCGTCGTGCGCATGGCGATGTACGGCGCCCGGATCCCGTTCCCGACCCGGGCCACGATCGTGCGCCTCCGGGACGGCGGCCTCTGGGTCCACTCGCCGACGCCGGGGCTGACCGAAACCCTGGCGCGGGCGGTCGAGGCGCTGGGTCCGGTCGCGCATCTGGTCAGCCCGAACCGGCTCCACTACGCGGGCCTGCCCCTCTGGTCCGCACGCTGGCCGGCGGCGCGCTGCTGGGCCTCGCCCGGCGTGCGGGCGCGAGCCGCGGGGCAGGGCGTGGGGGTGCGCTTCGACGCCGATCTCGG
>JAZBPF010000123.1:0-2553 GCA_036351515.1 Pseudomonadales bacterium
AGACGGGCTCCGCGCCCGTGTGGGTCATGGCGAAGCAGCCGGTCCCGTAGGTGCTCTTGGACTCCCCGGCGCCGAGGCAGGCCTGGCCGAAGAGGGCCGCCTGCTGGTCGCCGGCGACGCCCGCCAGCGGCACCGGCGCCCCGAGGTGCTCCGCGTCCGTCTCCGCGAGCACGCCGGAGGAGTCGCACACCTCCGGGAGCAGCTCCGGGGGAATGCGCAGGCGCTCGAGGAGCGGCTCGGACCAGGTCTGGGTCCGCAGGTCCCAGAGCAGCGTGCGCGAGGCGTTGGTGGCGTCCGTGGCGTGCACGCGGCCGTTCGTCAGCCGCCAGAGGAGCCAGGCGTCCACGGTGCCGAAGGCGAGTTCGCCCCGGGCCGCACGGACCCGGCCGTCGGGCACGGTGTCCAGGAGCCAGGCGAGCTTGGTCCCGGAGAAGTAGGGGTCGAGGAGCAGCCCCGTGCGCGTGCGCACCTCCTCCTCGAGGCCCTCGGCGCGCAGGACCTCGCAGGCGTCGGCGGTGCGACGGTCCTGCCAGACGATCGCCCGGTGCACGGGCCGCCCCGTGGCGCGCTCCCAGAGCACGGTGGTCTCGCGCTGGTTGGTGATGCCGATGCCCGCGAGGTCCCGGGCCCCGAGGCCGGCGTCCGCGAGGGCGGCCCGGGCCACCGTCAGGGTGCTCGTCCAGATCTCCTCGGGATCGTGCTCGACCCAGCCGGGGCGGGGGTAGAACTGGGTGAACTCCTGCTGGGCGAGGCCGAGCACCTTCCCGGCGGCGTCGAAGACGAGCGCCCGGGAGCTCGACGTGCCCTGATCCAGGGCCAGCAGGTGGCCGCCCATGCTCCCTCTCCCCCGGTGGCGCCGCGGGCCGCGACGCGCTCGGACCGATGGTAGCGCCCCCGTGCGCGAGGCGGGAAGGGCGCGGACGGGCAACCACAAGATCTTGGGCTGTACGGATGCACAGGCACCGCCCCTGGGGGCCGCCGGACGAGGTCGATCCGCGAACGTGCGGGACGTCCCCCGGGCGCCGGACCGCGCCCGCCGATCGACCGGAGCCCGTCCCAGGCCCCGCGCGGGCTGCAGCGAACGATCCACAGCTTGTGCACCGGTCGTGCACCGGTCGTCCACGGGCCGTCCCCCGCCTCGTCCACCGCCGGTCGTCGATCTTGGGTGACCCTGCCTTGCCCTGCCCCACATCTTGGGTCTAGAGTCGATTCCACGTCGCCCGTGCGCGCCCGCGCGAGGCGGCCCGTCGCAGCCACCGGAACTCCGCACGGGATCACCGCCCCGCCGTCCGCCACGACGCGCGTCGGAGCGGTGTCCGGACTCCGTGCCACGGCGGGCGGAGCCCCACCGGCGGGACGCCGGACCGGGCGGGCGCGGGCCGCGGCGGCGACGGAACACCACATCTTGTGTCTGCGCGGCAGGCACGGGTGGCTCGGACAGGACATTCGGGACGGACGCCCTCGCCGGGCGTCCCCGCAGACAGGCTCGGGGGCCCACGCAGCATGCAGACCGACACGACGCACCAGGAATCCATCGCCGACCGGCCGGCGGTCGCGCCGGAGGTGCACGGCGCCCCGCGGCGGCCCGCGCCGGCCCGGTCGACGCTCGACGCCACCGCTCCGGGGCAGCTGCGCGTCATCAAGCGCAACGGCACGGTGGTGCCCTACGACGAGAGCAAGATCGGCGTCGCCATCACCAAGGCCTTCCTCGCGGTCGAGGGCGGCACCGCCGCGGCCTCCTCCCGCATCCGCGACCTCGTCGCGCAGCTGGCCGGCCAGGTGACGACCACCTTCATGCGCCGCATGCCCTCCGGCGGGACCATCCACATCGAGGAGATCCAGGATCAGGTCGAGCTGGCCCTCATGCGCTCCGGCGAGCACCGCGTGGCCCGCGACTACGTCCTCTACCGGGAGGAGCGCGCCCGGGCCCGCCAGGCCGAGCGCGCCGCCGAGCAGCTCGAGGTCCCCGCCGACACGGGCATCCACGTCACCCTCGACGACGGCTCCGTGGCGCCGCTGGACGTCGCGCGCCTGCAGGTGCTCGTCACGGAGGCCTGCCAGGGCCTCGACGGCGTCGAGCCGCAGCGCATCCTCGACGAGGCGCTGAAGAACATGTTCGACGGCATCTCCCAGAGGGACGTGGGCACCTCGCTGGTGATCAGCGCCCGCACCCTCGTGGAGGAGGAGCCGAACTACACCTACGCCACGGCGCGGCTGCTCCTCGACGAGCTGCGCCGCGAGGCGCTCACCTTCCTCGACGTGCGTCGCTCCGACGCGGAGGAGGCGGACTTCTCCGCCACCCAGGGGCAGATGCGCCAGGTCTACCCGGCCGCCTTCGAGGCCTACGTGCGCCGCGGCGTGGAGCTCGAGCTCCTCGACCCGGAGCTCGCCCGCTTCGACCTCGCCCGCCTCGGCGCGGCGCTCGAGCCGGAGCGTGACCAGCAGTTCACCTACCTCGGGCTGCAGACCCTCTACGACCGCTACTTCCTCCACTCCGGCGGCGTGCGCCTCGAGCTGCCCCAGTGCTTCTTCATGCGCGTGGCCATGGGTCTC
>JAZBPF010000124.1:0-2689 GCA_036351515.1 Pseudomonadales bacterium
ATGCTCGAGACGGCCTGAGACCCGCTCCCCTTTCCCTTGCCCGTCCCGGACCCGAGGGTCCCGGAGAAGGAAGAAGCCATGAGCCAGATGATGCAGCGCCGGACCGCGACGGTTCCCGCGGACGCAGCGGCGACGGTGGCGCGCCTCGGCCACCTGCTTCCCATGCGCGAACTCCCCGAGGAGATGCGCGAGGCCCTCGTCGCCGTGACGAGCGAGGTGCATTTGAACGCCAACGAGACGCTCATCGCCGCCACCGAGCAGGGCGCCTACTTCTACGTGCTCGAGGGCTACATGATCCTCGCCGGCGCCGGCGAGCAACCGGTTCGGGTCGAGGCCGGCACGCCCCGCGCCGAGCTGCCCCTGTTCCCGGAGTCGACCCGCTACAAGGGCGCCGTCGCCAAGGCCCCGGTGAAGCTCCTGCGCGTCGACGCGGACGAGGTCGCCCGGCTCCTCGACCACTACCGCAATCCGCAGCACACGGACTACGCCGTCTACGAGAGCTCCCTCGACGACGCCGAGGCGGAGGTGATCGAGAGCCTCTTCGACGCTTACCGCAAGCGCGACTTCGAGCTGCCGCCCATGCCGGAGATCGCCCTGAAGGTGCGCGAACAGGCGAGCGATCCGGACGTGAACGTCTCCCAGCTCGCGCGGATCGCCCAGGCGGATGCCGCCATCGCCGGAAGTCTCATCCACGCCGCCAACAGCGCCATGTACGCGGGCCATCGGCGCATCGAGAACGTGCTCGACGCGGTGACGCGGCTGGGGCTGAAGAGCACCCAGAACCTCGTCTTCGCGCTCGCGCTGCGCACGGTGTTCGAGGTCGATTTCCCCCAGCTGCGCCAGGCCGCGAACCTCGAGTGGCAGAACAGCGTCGCGGTGTCCGCCGCGGCCCATGCGATCGCCCTGCGCACGGACGACCTGGACCCGGAGCGGGCGCTCCTCGCCGGGCTCATGCACCGCGTGGGCGTGATCCCGATCCTCGGCTTCCTGCAGAAGAAGGGCAGCAACCCCTCCCGCGAGTCGCTCCGGGAGATCCTCCAGCGCCTCACGGGTCCCGTCAGCGTGCTCGTGATCAGCTTCTGGGAGATGGGCGCCGACCTGCAGGCCGTGGCCGAGGAATGGGCCGACTGGGACCGCATGCCCGAGGAGGGCGCGGACTACTGCGACGCCGTGCAGGTGGCCGTGCGCTACTGCCAGACCCTCGGCGGCGAGGCCGTGGACGCACCGCCACCGGAGGATCTTCCGGCCTTCGTGCGCCTGGGGCTGGACACGATCGACGACCGGGACGAGGTGGTGGAGGAGATCGAGGCGAGCATCAAGGTGATGCAGTCCCTCTTCCTGCGCTGACCGCTCCGGGCTCCACCCCCCCGGGCCCGGCCGCGCCGGGTCCTGCACCGCAGAGACCGCGGTCCGCGGCGCCCGTCCGGTGGATCCGGTCGGGCGGACGGGCCGCCCGAACCGAGGAAGCCAGATGTCGACGAGCCCGTCGTCCGCCGCACCGCCGCCCTCCACGCCCCTCCCGCAGCCTGCCGTCGACGCGGCGCGCCTCGCCGCGCTGACGCCCACGCGGGCCCTGCCGGAGGCCGCCCGCGCGGACCTGGCGCGCCGGGCCGAGGTGCGCTGCCTGGAGGCGGGCGCGGTGCTCCACGCGGCGAAGGAACGGGGCCGTCTGCTCTATCTCCTCGAGGGCACGCTGGCGCTCGCCGCGCCCGAGCAGGCGCCCGTGAAGCTGCGGGCGGGCACCGAGCGCGCGGGCCTGCCCCTGTTCTCGAAGCAGTTCCCCTACAGCGCCGCCAAGAGCCTGGCACCGGCGCGCGTGCTCGTCCTCGACGCGGCCGCCGTGCGCGACGCCCTCGCCGGCGCCCGGACCGCCGAGGCCGGGCCCGGGGCGGCGGACGCCGCCCGGACCCGCGCCGTCGGGCTCGCCCTGGACGAGATCACCGCCGCCTACGAGCAGGGCAGCCTCGACCTGCCGGCCATGCCGGAGGTGGCGGTGCGCATCGGCGAGCGCATGCGCGACCCGGACGTGAGCATCGACGCCCTCGCCGAGCTCGCCCAGCTCGACCCCGCCGTCGCCGGCTACCTCATCCAGGTGGCGAACAGCGCCCTCTACGCCGGGCGCGGTCGGGCGCGGAACGTGGTGGAGGCGGTGAGCCGCCTGGGCCTGAAGACGACCCAGTCCCTCGTGACCGCCATCGCCCTGCGCAACATGTTCGAGGTCGAGGACGCGGACCTGCGGGCGCGGGCCCGGGAGAACTGGGGCCGCAGCGTCGACGTGGGCGCCGCCGCGCACGCGGTGGTCCAGTGCACGGACGAGGACCTCGACGCCGAACGGGCCCTGCTCGCCGGGCTCCTGCACCGGGTCGGTGCCGTCCCGGTCCTGGACCACTTCGCCGCCCGGCAGGTGACGCCGGACGCGGCCGTGGTGGAGGCGGCACTCGAGAAGCTCACTACGCGCGTCGGGATGCTCGTGGTCGACGCCTGGCAGCTCGGCCGCGACCTGTCCCAAGTGGTCGAGCACTGGGCCGACCCGGAGCGGCCGACCTCCGGGCGCGCCGACTACTGCGACGCAGTGCAGGTCGCCGTGGCCCTCCTCGACGGGGGCGACGAGGCCGTCGCGGCGCTGCCGGCCCGGGCCCGGCTCGGGCTCCCCGACGAGGGCCTCGCGGCGCTGCGCGAACACGCCGAG
>JAZBPF010000125.1:0-2560 GCA_036351515.1 Pseudomonadales bacterium
GAGGCCCTCGATCTCGAGGCGGCTGTCCGCGGCGCTGGCGAGGGCCGGTGCGTTCATCGCTCGCTGAGCAGCTGGATGCTGTCGAGGTTCCAGGCGATGCGGCGCAGGCCGTCCCAGTCCGAGTCCTCGGCGGCGAAGAAGCGCAGGTCCTCCCGGGCGTAGACCTGCTGCATGGCGGCGTAGACCGGGTGCGAGGAGTCGTTCAGGGCGAGGTATGCGTCGCGGATGCCGGTCTTCAGATGCTCCGGCAGATCGTGGCGGACCATCACCGGCCCGGTGGGGATCGGATCGGAGCGCCAGAGCACGACCAGATCGTCCGGTTCCATGCGACCCGCCTCGATGAGCCGGTCGTAGGTGCTCATGGAGATGGCCCCGGCGTGGACCTTGCCCGAGAGGATCGCCATGGCGGAGTTGGTGTGGTTCATGGTGAAGACGAGGCGCGCGAAGTCCGCCTCCGGGTCGAGCCCCTCGCGCTCGAGGAGCGAGCGCGGGATCAGATGGCCCGAGGTCGAGGCGGGATCGACGAAGGCGAAGTCCAGTTCTCCGGCGCGCGCGACGAGCTGCTCCAGCGACTCGATGCCGGAACCCGGATGGGCGACGATCCCGGAACGGTAGAGCCCCGGCCCCTCCTGCGTGCCCACGGCCACGATCGCCTGCGCGTCGGCCTTCTCGTGGGCGATCATGTAGGTGAAGGACCCACCGGCACGGATCACGTCGATCTTGCCCGCCCGCATGGCCTCGATGGTGGGCGCGTAGCTCGTGGCCTTCAGCAGATCGACCTGCACTCCGAGTCGTTCTCCGAGGTAGCTCGCGAGGGCCTCGAAGGCCTCCATGCGACCCTCCGGATCCTCTTCCGAGGGCAGGTAGGCGAGCGTGATGCGTTCCGAGGCGGTGGACCGGGCGTCGCCCGCGGAGCAGGCGCCCAGGGCGAGCGTGGCGAGGAACAGAGCGGCGGCGAGGGGCAGGCGTCGAAGGAGGCGGGTCGCGGGGTGCGCAGGGTGGTTCGGCATGGTCACGTCCTCCGGAAGACGGTTCGTCGGAACGGACGGCCCGGCTGGGGCGTTCCGGTGGACCGGAAGGGGGAGCAGGGACGAGCCATGCTCGTGCTCCGGTCGGGGTTCGATCCTCGATGCTGGCTCCGGCGCATGGCTCTGCCGTGACGGTTGCGCCACAGGGCCATGACCATCACCGCTTCTCGGTGCACCGCGGCTGCTCCTTGGGCTCCCGCGTCGACAAGCGCCGGATTTGTGTCCCCGGGCGTGGTCACGGGCAGGGAGTCTCCTGGGAGCCGCTGATCTCGAGCTCGATGCGGTCCGAGGCCATGCATGCCTCGCCGCACTCGATGGGCCAGCCGCGGCGATCGACGTTGCAGGAGCGGGTGACGATGAGGGGCACGTGGCGCGGCAGGCCGAGGAGGCGTCGCTCCTTGGCCGTCGGAAGGCGGCTCGAGACGCGGGTGCTCCGGCGCACGTAGTCGTGGAGCCCGCAGTCGCGCAGTGCCGCAGTGATGGACTGGCGGCGTTCGTAGGCGGCGATGAGCTGCGGAAAGCGGCCGAAGCCGAAGTAATGGGTCGAGAGACTCACGGGATTGCCGTCCGCGAGGCCCATGCGCTCGATCATCACCACCTTGCTGCCGCTGCGCAGCGAGAGGGTCCGGGCCACCTCCTCCGGGGCCCGGCGCACGTCCATGTGCAGGAGGCGCGTGCTCGGCACGAGCTGCTGATCCGTGAGGATGTCCGTGAAGCGGGGCCGCGGGCCGATGCGGTAGTGGATGGCCGGCAGGCGCAGGAAGCGGCCCCGGCCCTGGCGGGCGTCGATGCGCCCCTGCTCCTCGAGCTGCTTCAGGGCGCGGCGCACCGTGTGACGGTTCGCGCCGAGCCGGTCGGACAGCTCGCATTCCGTGGGAAGCTGGTCACCGGGCCCGAGTTCGAGCTCGGCGATCAGGTCCTCGATCCGTTCGGTCAGCGCCTGCCAGAGCGGTGGTTCCGTCGCGGTGCTCATCGCTGCCTCCCCGGGCGCCGCGTCCTCCTGCGGGGCCCTTGTCGGCCGAGTACGGACCTCGAAGGCTGACGCCCGGGTGTGTCCGCCCGGTGACACGCTTCCGGCCGTGGCGCCCGTTCCCCGTCCTGCCGCGCACAAATCGGTTCCTTGTCCCCGTGGGCTCGCGGATCCACGCGTCCAGGGCTGCCCGGGTCATGGAACGGTCACTCCGTCTCCTCAGCATCGCGATCAGCGCCGGGCCTGCTGGCCCGGTACACGCCGATCGATTCACTGCCACGGGAGCCGCTTCGTGAACACGACCGCGCTGCACCGGGAAGAGGGCGCTCGCCGGGCCTGGCTCGGGGAGCTCGCGAAGGCCGACGCCGGGGAGCTCGAGCGCCTCTGGGACGCACTGCCCGAAGAGGCCCGCCCGGCCTTCACGACGCTCCGAGCGCCGGAGTTCGGCCTGGTGATGGTCCGGGGCCGCACCGGCGGCACCGGAGACCGCTTCAACCTCGGCGAGATGACCGTCACGCGCTGTGCGGTCCGCCTCGCCGACGGCACCACCGGCGTTTCCTAC
>JAZBPF010000126.1:0-5605 GCA_036351515.1 Pseudomonadales bacterium
CCCCGGCGGTAGCATCCCGCCGGCACTCGGGAGGCAGGCGGTGGACTGGACGACCTACCGGACGCTCTGCGACCGCGGCGACGTGCTCTCGCGCTTCCTGCTCGAGCACACGGCGCGCCTGCTCGAGGAGGCCGGCGAGGGCGCGCTGGGCGCGCGCCTGGTCGCGCACCTCGAGGACGAGGCGCTGCCGCGACCGCCGGGCCACAAGGCCGGCGCCGAGGCGGACTTCTTCCGCGTGCGCCTCGCCGTCGAGCACGCCGAGCGTGTCCTCGGAGCGGTGGATGCGCGCCTGGCGTCGTCCGGGCATCCGCTCGCGGGGCGGCGCACGGCTTTCGTCGCCGCCTGGCGCGAGTACCGGGACTGGATCACCGGCGTGCATCCGCGCAGCGACGCACGCGCCGGACGGGGGGAGGAGGGAGCATGAGCGAGGGGCTGCTCGAGGGGGTACGCATCCTCGACCTGTCGGCGGTGATCTCCGGGCCCATGGCCACGGGCATGCTCGCCGACCAGGGCGCGGAGGTGATCAAGGTCGAACCGCCGGAGACCGGCGACATGACCCGCGGTCTCGGCACGCGCCGGGCCGGTGTATCCGCCATGTTCGCCACCGTGAACCGCAACAAGCGCTCCCTCGTCCTCGACCTGAAGCAGCCCGGCGCCATCGAGACGCTCCTGCGCGTCGCCGCCACCTGCGACGTCTTCGTCCAGAACTTCCGCCCCGGCACCGCCGCGCGCATGGGCCTCGGCTACGACGCCATCCGCGCCGTGCGCGAGGACGTGATCTACCTGTCCATCACCGGCTTCGGCGAGAACGGCCCCTACGCGAAGCGCCGCGTCTACGACCCCGTGGTCCAGGCGGTCTCCGGCATCGCCGACGCCCAGGGCCGTCGCGACGGCGCGCCGCACCTCGTGCGCACGCTCGTGTGCGACAAGGTCACCGCGCTCACCGCCGCCCAGGGCGTCGCCGCCGCGCTCTTCGCCCGCACGCGCACCGGCAGGGGCCGGCACCTGCGCCTCTCGATGCTGGATGCGTCCCTCTACTTCCACTGGCCCGATCTGTTCTGGAACCACACCTTCGTCGGCGACGACGTGGAGTTCCATCCGGACCTCGCCGACCTCTTCGGCGTGACCCGCACCGCCGACGGCTGGATCACGGCGATCACCGACGGCAGTCAGGACTTCTCGAACGTCGACACGGCCGCGGCGCTCGCGGCCCTCGACGAGCACGACCTGCCCTGCGCCCCCGTGAACCGCCTCGAGGAGGTGCCGGAGGACCCGCAGGTGCTGCACGAGGGCAGTCTCCTCGAGACGATGCATCCCCGCGGCGGCCGCATGCGCCAGCCCCGCCCGCCCGTGCGCACCGACGGCGCGGCCGACCCCGCGCCGACTCCCGCGCCGGACCTCGGGGCCGACGGCGCCGCGGTCCTGGCGGACGCGGGCTTCGACGCGACCGAGATCGCGGCGCTCCGCGAGGCCGGGGTGCTGCGATGAGCGCCCTCGGCGCCGTGGCCGTCTACTGCGGTTTCCGTCCCGGCGCCGATCCCGCCTACCGCGCCGCGGCCCGGGCGCTCGGCGCGACCCTGGCCCGGCGCGGCATCACCCTCGTCTACGGCGGCGGAGGCGGCGGCATGATGCGCGCCGTGGCCGACGCGACCCTCGAGGCCGGCGGCACCGTCATCGGCGTGATTCCCGGGGCGCTGGTGGAGCGTGAGGAGGCCCATCCGGAACTCCGCGAGGGCACGAACGGCACGCGCCTGGAGATCGTCCCCGACATGCACGCCCGCAAGGCCCGCATGGTGGAGCTCGCCGACGCCTGCTGCGTGCTCCCCGGCGGCATGGGCACCCTCGACGAGCTCTTCGAGTTCCTCACCTGGGCGCAGCTCGGCATCCACGAGAAGCCCTGTGGCATCATCAACGTGGACGGCTACTTCGACGCCCTCCTGCGCTTCCTCGACGACGCCTTCGCGGCGGGTTTCGTGGGCGCGCGGGACCACGCGCGCCTGCGCGTGGCCACCTCGGCGGAGGAGGTGCTCGAGCGCCTCGCGGCGCCGGCGTAGCCCCGAAGCGGGAGCAGGGGAGAGCGTGGGGGAGAAGATGGGGACGCAGCAGGACGATCTCGCGGTGGTGGCCGACTTCATAGACGCCTTCAACGCCATCGACGTCGACCGCGTCATGGCGCACTTCCACGCCGATGCGGTCTACCACAACATGCCCATGGCCCCGGTCTCCGGCACCGAGGCGATCCGCGGCGTCATCGAGGGCTTCACGGGCCTCGCCACGGAGATCGACTGGCAGGTGCGCCACGCCGCGAGCCCGGCCCCCGGCGTCGTCCTCAACGAGCGCGTCGACCGCTTCCGCATCCAGGGCCAGTGGCTCGAGCTGCCCGTCATGGGCACCTTCGAGCTCGCCGACGGCAAGATCACCGCCTGGCGCGACTACTTCGACCTGCCCACCTTCCAGAAGCGCCTGGCCGAGATCCAGGGCGGGAGCTGAGCCATGGCCCGCGTCGAGGTGCGCAGCGAGGTCGCCGGGACCGTCTGGTCCCTCGAGCGCGATGCCGGCGAGGCCGTCGCCGCCGGCGAGGCCGTGGTGATCCTCGAGTCCATGAAGATGGAGGTGCCCGTGGAGGCGCCCGTCGCGGGCCGCGTCGCGGAACTCGCGGTGGCCAAGGACGATCCGGTCGAGGAAGGACAGGTCGTCGCGATCCTCGAGACGGCAGACTGACCCGGCGCGGCCCCGCGGTCCGCGCCCTGCACAACGAAAGAGGGAGAGAAGATGAGCGAACTCGTGCAGATCACCCTGGACGACGGCGTCGCCGACGTCCGCCTGAACCGCCCCGACAAGTACAACGCCCTCTCGCCGGAGATGTTCGACGCGATCGTCTCCGCCGGCGAGCGTCTCGCGCAGGACCGCAGCGTCCGCGCGGTGGTGCTCTCGGGCAACGGCCGCGGCTTCTGCGCCGGCCTCGACTTCTCGAGCTTCCAGGGCATGCAGGACCGCGGCGCCCAGGGCGCCACCGGCACCGGGTCCGGCAATGCCCTCGCGCGCGACTCCGAGCGCCCGGAGAACCGCGCCCAGCGCCCTGCCTACGTGTGGAAGCGCATGCCCGTCCCCGTGATCTGCGCGCTCCACGGCGTCGCCTTCGGCGGCGGCCTGCAGGTCGCCCTCGGCGCGGACATCCGCCTCGCGGCGCCGAACGCGCGACTCTCGGTCATGGAGATCAAGTGGGGCCTCGTCCCCGACATGAGCCTCACGCAGACCCTGCGCGACCTCGTGCGCCTCGACGTCGCCAAGGAGCTCACCTTCACGGGCCGCATCGTCGGCGCCGAGGAGGCCCGGGAACTCGGCCTCGTCACGCGCGTCGTGGAGGAGCCCCTCGCCGTGGCCCTCGAGATGGCCCGGGAGATCGCCGGCAAGTCGCCCGACGCGATCCGCTACGGCAAGAAGCTCCTCGAGGAGAGCTGGCACGCCGATCCCGCCACGGGTCTCGGCCTCGAGGCGAGCCTGCAGTCCGAGCTCATCGGCTCGCCGAACCAGCTCGAGGCCGTGAAGGCGAACTTCGAGGAACGCCCGCCGAAGTTCGCGGACTCGGCCGCCTGAGGTGGCCGAGCCGTCGACGGAGGAGGGCGACGGCCCCGGCGGCCTGCGCCGGGTGGTCGTCATCCTGCTCACCTCGAGCTACCGGATCCGGGGCGAGATCGCCCTGGGTCCGGGCCAGCGCGTCACTGACTACGTGACCGCGGCGCGAAACTTCATTGCCGTGACCGACGCCCAGGTGCGCACCCTCGACGGCGCCTTCCTCTTCGACGCCGAGTTCCTGAACGTGCACCGCGACCACATCGAGGTGATCGCGCCGGAGGCGCTCACGCGCGACGCTTGAGTCTGCGAAAAACTCGGACGCCGTCGCGAGCGGCCCGATCAGAGCCGCCTGCGGACCAAGCGAGACAAGGCGTCTCTGGCGAAATCGAGGGAGCTTGCTGGAGCAAGTGACCGCTGATTTGGCCAGAGACAACGCAGTCGCAGCCGCTGATCGGGGCGCGCAGCAGGCGGACGATTTTTTCGCAGACTCCTAGCCTGCGGCCTGACGGGGAGAGCCCATGTCCTGGGAGGAGGAAGCCGACGAGATCCGCCGGCGCCGCGAACACGCCCGGGCCCAGGGCGGCCCCGCGGGCATCGAGCGCCAGCACGGCCAGGGCCGGCTCACGGTGCGCGAGCGCATCGACACGCTCCTCGACGCCGGCTCCTTCCGCGAATTCGGCCAGGCCACCGCCACGGCGGAGACCGGCGAGGACGGCACCGTCACCTGGAGCCCCGCCAACTACGTCCTCGGCCGGGGCCGCATCGACGGCCGCCCGGTCGTCGTCGGCGGCGAGGACTTCACCCTCAAGGGCGGCTCGCCCAACGCCGCGGGCCTGCGCAAGAGCGTCTACGCCGAGCACCTCGCCGTGCGTGACCGCGTCCCCCTCGTGCGCCTGCTCGAGGGCGGCGGCGGCAGCGTGAAGGGCGGCGGGGGAGGCGGCGGCACCGTGGGCGAGCCCGTCCACGTGGACCCGCGCTTCCGCATCATCGCCGAGGCGCTCTCGCAGGTGCCCGTTGCTTCGGCCGCGATGGGCCCCGTGGCCGGCTTCCCGGCCGGGCGCCTCGTGGCCTCGCACTTCGCCGTGATGGTCCGCGGCACCTCGCAGGTGATGGTCGGCGGCCCGGCGCTCGTGGAGCGCGCCCTCGGCCGGCCCATCACCAAGGAGGAGCTCGGCGGCGCCGACGTGCACGCGAAGAGCGGCGTCGTGGACGCCGTGGCCGACGACGAGGCGGGCGCGCTTGCCCTCGTCCGGCAGTTCCTCTCCTTCCTGCCCGACAACGTCTGGGAGCCGCCGCCCCGCCGCGTCAGCACGGATCCGGTGGACCGCTGCGAGGACGAGCTCGTGCGCATGGTCCCGCGCAACCGCCGCCGCGCCTTCGACATGCGCCGCATCGTCCGCGCCGTCGTCGACGACGGCGAGTTCCTGGAGCTCGGCGCCGCCTACGGCCGCGGCCAGCTCGCCGGCCTCGCGCGCCTCGCCGGCCAGCCGGTGATGATCCTCGGCAACGACTGCCGCCACTACGCCGGCGCCATGGGCGCCGAGGGCGCGCAGAAGACGCGGCGCATGATCGAGCTCGCCGACACCTTCCACCTGCCGGTGGTGAACTTCGTGGACGAACCCGGCTTCATGATCGGCCCCGACGCCGAGCGCGCCGGCACCATCCGCTACGGCATGGGCGCCGTCGCCGCCGCCGCGACCGCCACGGTCCCCTGGGCCGCCGTGCAGGTGCACAAGACCTTCGGCGTCGCGGGCGCCGCCCACTACGGCCCTGACGCCTACACGCTGCTGTGGCCGTCGGCGGAGAGCGGTGCGCTCCCGGTGGAGGGCGGCGTCGCCGTCGCCTTCCGCCGCGAGATCGAGGCCGCCGAGGACCCCGACGCCAAGCGCGCGGAACTCGAGGAGATGCTCCGCGCCGGCCGCTCGCCGTTCCCGCGCGCCGAGTCCTTCTCCGTCCACGAGCTCATCGACCCGCGCGAGACCCGCCCCTTCCTCTGCGAATGGATCGACCGCATCCAGCCGCGCCTCGC
>JAZBPF010000127.1:0-2564 GCA_036351515.1 Pseudomonadales bacterium
CTGGGAAGCGCCGGGGACCTGGGCGAGGTAGGCGCGCCCCTCGGGCACGGCGATGATGGTCGAGAGATCGGAGCGCAGGTCCGGGACGTCCGGCGGGGCGCCGGCGCCGTTCTCGAGATGGCAGCCGCCGCAGTGGAGCAGGTAGTCGTAGCGCGGGTTCGCCGCGGCGGGCGCGGCGAGCAGGACCGGCAGGAGCGCGGCCGCGAGGCCGCGTCCGGGGGCGCGACGGCGACTCATCCGACCACGGTGCTGTCGGCCTCGCCGATCACGAGCGCGAGGGTGCAGTGGTAGGCGTGCGAGCTCGCGCCGAAGCACCAGAGGATGCTGTTCGACTTCGAGGGGAAGTAGACCGGCTTGTCCCCCTCGGAGCGGTGGCAGCCGCAGCGCCCGCAGGTGCTCTTGCCGCAGCAGTCGTTGTAGGAGACGAGGTAGTCCTTGCCGTCGGCAGGGTTGTGGCAGGTCCCGACCCAGGCGACGGACGCCGTCTCCGCGCCCGGCGGGCACTGGGTGTTCGACCCGCCGCAGCAACCGCAGAGCGTCCCGCTGAAGGCGCAGTAGCGCCAGTACTCGCAGCTGTTCGGATCGCCGAGCTCCGTGACGTCGGCCGCCGCGGCGGCCTCCCGGAGCACCGGCAGCATGGGGAAGGCCGCGACGCCGGCCAGCGAGGCGCCGAGGCGGCCGAGGAACGAGCGCCGGGAGGTCCGGTTCGCGAGCAGGCGGCTCGCCCCGGACACGAGGCGGTCGAGGCCGCCGAGCAGCCGCTCCATGGGGTCGTGCTTCATGACGCCTCCTTTTCTCGCGATGCCGCGCGTTCCGGCCGTTCCTCGCGGAAGAGATAGTCCTGGATCGATTCGAAGCCCGAGTCCATGGCCTCGACGAGGCTCTCGAGGTGCTCGCGGTTGTTCACGAGGCCCTTCGAGCGCAGCACGCCGTCCGGCCCGACGAGCACCGCGTAGGGAAGCTTGCCCACCTCGAAGCGCATGCCGAGCTCGAGGGACACGACGTAGGGGTACTTCTCGATGCCCATGTCCTGCACGTAGCGCCGGTGCCGCTCCGGGTCGCCGCCGTCGCTCGCGAAGGCCAGGCGCAGACGGCGCCGCTCGCTGCGGGCGAGCGCCTTCGCCGTGGGCACGAGCTGCTTGCACACGGGACAGGTCGGGGAGACGAAGAGGATCAGCTGCGCCGCGTCCGCGGTGCCGCCGACGTCGAGCGTGCCGCCGTCGAGGGTCTCGATGGAGAGCGTCGGCGCGAGCTCGCCGACCTTCGGTCCGGCCGTGGTCATGAGCGCACCGGCGGGGGCGAGGCGTCCGTGCAGGACACCGATCTGCCGCGCCAGGGCGAACACGGCCACCCCGAGCACGAGCACGACCACCCAGAGGACGACGACGCTGGCGACGAGGGCTTCAGTCACGGGCCTGGCTCCATTCGCGCAGCACCGAGGCGTTCTCGAGCAGCTGCTCGACGAGGGCCCAGGCGACCACGAGCACGAGCAGCGCCGGCACCCCGAGCAGGAGATCGGTCCAGCCGAGAGGGCGTGCCCGGGCCGGCAGCGCCACGAGCAGCGCGCCGAGGACGAGCACGCCGTTGCGCAGCAGCAGCCAGGGCGTGAGGAGCACCGGCGTGTCGCCGCAGCCGCAGTCGATCCAGTCCCGGCCCCGGACGAGGTTCACGGCGATCGCGCCGCCGTAGAGGGCGAGAAGCCCCGCCGCCGCGGCGCCCGCGAGCGGTCGCGTCGCGGGCACGAGGAGCCCGAGCGCGAGCGCCAGCTCCAGGAGGGCCAGGGCACGCGCCGCCACGGGCACGAGCGCCTCCGGCAGCAAGCGGTACTCGGCGAGCTGCGCCTCGAAGAAGGGGCCGCTGCGCCACTTGTGCAGGGCCGCGGCCGCGAAGAGGAGCGCGAGCGCCGCGGCGAGGATCAGCTGGAGGAGGACGTCGATCATGGCGTCAGAGGTTCTGGATCAGGCCGCCGAGATCGGGCATGGAGCGCAGGTGCCGCCCGGTCCGGCCGTCGTGGATGCGCAGGGCGTCGCCGTCGTCCGGCGCGATCAGGAGCAGCGGGGCACCGTCCTCCGTGAGCTGGACGCCGCTGGCCCGTTCCGGCCCGTCGCCGTCCCCGAGGGCGATCCGGTAGCCGCGCCGCCGGGTCCGGGTGCTGAAGCCCCACACCTCCGTGCCGCCGTCCTCGAAGGTCTCCTGACCGCCGCCCTCGTGCATGAGGGTGACCAGCAGGCCGGTCTCGGCGTTGTAGGCGAAGGGTTGGTCGCCGCCGATGCGCCAGCCCGCCTCCCGGTCCTCCTCCGTGAGGAGGGACCAGGGTTCGGCGACCAAGACCGCCCCGTCCGCGACCCTGGCCTCGAAGACGAGCCCCTCGAAGGACACGAAGAGCCAGCCGTCAGCCGTGGGCACGGCGTAGTCGAAGACCGGATCGTCCTGCACGTCGTAGAAGGCGCGGCTGCGGACCCGCGAGGCCTCCGTGCCGTCGGCGTTCAGGGCCACGTACTGGAGCGCGCCGTCCCCGCAGGGCATGAGGAAGCCGCGGCCGACCGGATAGACGGCGGCGCAGC
>JAZBPF010000128.1:0-4077 GCA_036351515.1 Pseudomonadales bacterium
CAGTCGAGCGAGATGGTGCTCGTGACGGACGCCGAGGACCGGATCCAGTACGCGAATCCGGCCCTCCTGGCCGGCGCCGGCTACCGCGCCGACGAGCTCCTGGGCTGCTCCGTCGACGTGTTGCGCAGCGCCGATCCGGCGGCCTGGAGCGAGGTGCGAGCGCAGCTCCGCGCCGGCCGGTCCTGGTCCGGACGCATGCGCGACCGGCGCAAGGACGGCAGCCACTACACCTGCGAGGGCACGATCTCGCCCGTCTTCGACGAGAGCGGGACCATCGTCGCCCACGTCACCGTGAAGCGCGACATCACCCGGGAGCTCGCGCTCACGGAGCAGATCCACCACGCCCAGAAGCTCGACTCCATCGGCCGCCTCGCCGGCGGCATCGCGCACGACTTCAACAACATGCTCCACGCCATCCTCGGCAACGTGGAGATGGCCCTCGTGGACTTCGGCCCCGAGGGGGAGCTCCGGGAGCTGCTGGAGGAGATCCGCAGTGCGGCCTCCCGCTCCGCGACGCTCGCCGCCCAGATGCTCGCCTTCGCCCGGGAGCAGGTGGTCCGGCCCCGGCTGCTCGACCTGAACGAGACCGTGCGTCCGACCCTGCGCATGCTCGAGCGGGCCCTGGGGGAGCGGATCCGCACGGTCTGGACGGGCGGCGCCGGGCTCTGGCGCGTGCGCATGGATCCCTCGCAGGTCGACCAGGTGCTCACGAACCTCTGCGTGAACGCGCGGGACGCGATCCCCGAGACCGGGACGCTCGAGATCTCCACGGAGAACGTCCGGCTCGACGAGCGCGCGGCGGAGACCTCCGGCCATCCGCCCGGGGATTACGTCCGCCTGCGGGTCCGCGACGACGGCGTGGGCATGGCACCGGAGGTGGTCGAGCACATCTTCGAGCCCTTCTTCACCACCAAGGACGTGGGGCAGGGCACGGGCCTCGGCCTGGCGACGGTCTACGGCATCGTCAGCCAGAACCAGGGCTTCGTGACCGTGGACAGCGCCCCCGGGCGCGGGACGGTCTTCGACGTCTATCTGCCCCGGCACCACGGCGAGGCCGTGGAGGTTCCCGCCGAGGCCCGGGTGTTCCAGAACCAGCTCCTGCCCGTGTCGGCGCAGACCGTGCTCCTCGTGGAGGACGAACGGCTCGTGCTCGACCTCTGCCGACGCCTGCTCACACGCCTCGGCTACGAGGTGCTCGCCGCCGCGAACCCGGCGGAGGCCCTGAGGCTGGCGGAGACCCACGAGGGGGCCCTCGAGCTCCTCGTCACGGACGTGGTCATGCCCGGGAGCAACGGTCGGGAGCTCGCGGAACGGCTGCGGGAGCGCTTCCCCGAGCTCCGCGTGCTGTTCATGTCGGGCTTCGCGGCCGACGTGATCGCGGAGCAGGGCGTGCTCCCGGCGGACACGCACTTCATCGGCAAGCCCTTCACCGCCGGCGAGCTCGCCTCGAAGGTCGCGGAGATCCTCACCCGGGAGCGCTGACGCGTTCCGCCCGGCGGATTCGGGGAATTCCCCGAGCCCGGCGCGCTTGCGCGCGCGTGCGGCGGGTGGTTTGCTCTTCGCCTCTCGTGCGGGATTCCCTCCCGCCCGGTGCGTGTTCGGGAGGAATGCGCGTTCCCCATCGAGCCGGGACGGTCGGTGCAGGGTCGCCGACCTCCCGCAGGCGAGACGCCACCGTGAACCCAGACCTCCCCGCCGTCCCGGCCTTGCCCGGGCTCCTGTTCGTCGATGATGCCGGGTGCGTGACCGCGGTCACGGCCGCCGCCGCGGAGCTGGCCGGTCTCCCGCCGGAGACGTGCGTCGGCCGGCCGCTCGCGGAGCTGTTCCCACCGGATCGCCGCGGGGCCTCGCCCGGTCCCCGGCACCGCTCGGCCACCGGCCGGGCGGTGCACCTGTGCCGGTCGGCGCTCGCCGCGGGGGCCGCCGGAGCCACGATCGTGACCGTCGTCCCCGCGGACGCAGCGCTTCCCGTCGTCGATCCGGAACTCGACGCCGCCCTGCGTCGCGGCCGCGCCATGCTCGCGCGCACGGAGCGCATCGCCGAGATCGGCAGCTGGGAGTGGGACGTGGCCGGCGACCGCCTGAGCTGGTCCGACGGCCTGTTCCGCCTGCTCGGCGTCGACCCCGCCGAGGGCCCCCCTTCCTTCGCGTCCGCGGAGTTCTACGAACCGGAGGAGTACGCGCGGGTGCAGCGGGTCGTCGAGCGGGCCCTGCGCACGCGCGAGCCCTTCGAGCTCGAGGTGCGCGCGCGTCGCCGCGACGGGGCCCTGCGGACCTTCCGGGCCCGCGGGGAGTTCCTCGAGGCCGGTCCCGAGGCGGGGCCGCGGCTGGTGGGGTCCTGGCAGGACGTGACCGCCCTGCGCCTCGCGGAGAGCGACCGGGACCGCTATCGCCTCGCCATCGAACAGGTGCGCGATCCGATCCTGATCTGCGGTCCCGAGGGCGAGGTGCGCTACGCGAACGCTGCCGCCGAGGCGGTGCTCGGCCGGAGCGCCGCGGTCCTCGGGGGCACGGCGCTCGAGGCCCTGGCCGGGGAGCGCACCGACCCGGAGGCCCTCGCCGGCTGCGCACGGGCGCTGCGCGAGGGGCGGCCCTGGAGCGGTCGCCTGGAGGACTGGGGTCCCGGTCTCACGGTCGAGCTCTCGCTCTCGCCGGTGGTGGATCCCGCGGGCGCCGCCGGTGAGCGGGTGGCGATCGTGCGGGACGTCGGTCCCCGGCTGGAGCTCGAGCGCCGCGTGCGTCAGGCCCAGAAGCTCGAATCCGTGGGGCGGCTCGCGGGCGGCATCGCCCACGACTTCAACAACGCGCTGCAGTCGATCCTCGGCAACACGGAGCTGGCCCTCGCCGAGGCGGAGCCGGGGGGCGAACTCGAGGAACTGCTGGCCGACGTGCGCGCGTCCGCCCGGCACGCTGCGGAGCTGACCCGCAAGCTCCTCGCCTTCGCCCGCGAGCAGCGGGTGGCGCCCCGCCGCCTGGAGCTCGCCGAGGTCCTGCCGCCGGTGCTCGAGCTGCTGCGCCGCGGCTTCGGCGCCGACGTGCACCTCGAGTTCCGGAGCGAGCCCGGGCTCGGGCCCGTGCGCATCGATCCCGCGCAGCTCGAGCAGCTCGTCACGAATCTCTGCCTGAACGCCCGCGACGCCCTGGGCGGTGCCGGTCGCATCGAGGTGTCGGTGGCGCCGGTCCACGTGGCCGAGGCCGAGGCGCGGACCGTGCCGGGGCGGACCGCCGGCGACTACCTGCGCCTGCGCGTCGCCGACGAGGGCTGCGGCATGGACGAGGAGGTGCTCGCGCACGTCTTCGAGCCGTTCTTCACCACGAAGGCGGTGGGGCGGTCGTCGGGGCTGGGCCTGGCGACCGTCTACGGGATCGTGCAGCAGAACGGAGGGGCCGTGGAGGTGCGGAGCCGGCCCGGCGAGGGGACCGTGTTCGACGTCTGGCTGCCGCGTTGCAGCGAGGCGGAGCCGGGGGGAGCTGCTGCGTCCGAGCTACCCTCGGACGCGTAGCAGGGAGGCGGGATCCTCGCGGAGGCTCAGGCGGCCCGGCGCTCCGGTTGCCGCTCGGGGGCGCGCACCGGCACGCGCGCGGGCGCGGCGGGCGACCAGGAGCCCGCGGGATCGTGCAGTTCCGCGAGGCGGACGGCGTCCACGAGGCTGTGGGCGGCCACCACGGCGTCGCCCAGCAGGCGGCCGAAGAGCGGCAGGCGGTCGAGGGTCCGGACGAGGGGATGCATGGCGAACTCCCGGATCGGGCGACAGGTTGCGGAGCGTACCGGCCGTTCGTGACGGGACGATGGCGGCGCTCGGCGAATGCCACACAAGATTCGCGCCAACCGGCCCGCCGGGTGGGTCCCCCGTGCGGCAAGGCTCCGGGAGCACGGGATGGCCCGGGCGCGCCGACCGCCGTGCGCCGCCATGGTGCGCCGCGCCCGCTCCTGTGCCTCGAGCGTGCGGCGGGGCTCAACGCGCGAGGGCGGAGAAGCCGAGGGAGACCGCGAGGATCACCCCGGACCAGGCCAGGAGCACGAGGTAGCGCCCCCACCAGCTCCGGGCGAGGCCGGCGGCGCTGAAGGCGGGCACC
>JAZBPF010000129.1:0-10172 GCA_036351515.1 Pseudomonadales bacterium
GAGCTCCGCGCACACGATCGTGCAGATCCACCAGCGCGACATGCCCTTCGTGGTGGACTCCTTCCTCATGGCGCTGGCCCGGGCCGGTCTGACGCTCCACTGCATGCACAACGTCGTCCTGGCCGTGCGTCGCGACGAGGCCGGCGCGCTCCTCGGCTTCGCGGACGAGGCCGTCGAGGGGGCACGGGACGAGGTCTTCGTCCACGCGGAGGTCGACCGCCTCGACGCGGCCGAGTTCGACGCCTTCGCCGCCGACCTCCGGGAGACCATCGCCGACGTCCGCGGCGTGGTGGGAGACTTCGCCGCCATGCGCGAGCGGGTGCGCGCCATGATCGCCGCCGCCGAGGCGGCGGCGCCCTTCGTGAGCCCCGGCGAGGTGGACGAGGCCCGCGCCTTCCTGGAGTGGCTCCTCGGGAACCACTTCACCTTCCTCGGCTATCGCGAGTTCGAGCTCGCCGAGGAGGGCGGCGCGCGCGTCGTCCGCCAGGTGCCCGGCTCGGAGCTCGGCATCCTCCGGCTCCGGCCGAAACCCTCGCGCACCCGACGTCTCGACGCCATGGCCCCGCGCATGCGGGCCTTCATCCTGGAGCCCCGGGTGCTCCAGTTCTCCAAGGGCGGCACCCGCTCCCGGGTGCACCGGCCGGCCTATCCGGACTACGTCGCCGTGAAGCGCTTCGACGGCGAGGGCCGGGTGGTGGGCGAGCTCGGCGTGCTCGGGCTCTGGACCTCCAACGTCTACATGGAGCCCCCGGAGCGGATTCCGGTGCTCCGCCGGCGCGTCTCCGCGGTGCTGCGCGCCTCGGGCTTCGATCCGGGCGGTTTCGACGGCAAGGTGCTGCGCCAGGTGCTGGCCACCTTCCCCCGTGACGAGCTGTTCCAGAGCGAGCCCGACGAGCTCTTCGACACGGCCCTGCGCATCACGCGCAATCACGAGCGCAACCGGCTGCAGGTCTTCGTGCGGCAGGACCGCTACGGGATGTTCTTCTCCTGCCTCGTCTACACCCCCCGGGAGATCTACGCGACGGCGCTGCGCGAGGGCATCCAGGCGATCCTCGTGGAGGAGCTCGGGGCCCTGGATGCGGAGTTCACCTCCTACTTCTCCGAATCCGTGCTCATCCGCACGCACTTCGTGCTCCGCGTCGATCCGGACCGTCCGGTGGTCTGGGACGCCGCACGGATCGAGGCGCGGATCCGGGCCTTCGCCCGGCACTGGGAGGACGACCTGCGCGAGGCGCTCGTCGCCGAGCACGGCGAGCACCGCGCCCGGGGGCTCCTCGACCGCTATCGCAACGCCTTCACGGCCGCCTACCGGGAGCGCTTCGACGGGCGCATGGCGGTCTACGACATCGGACATCTCGAACGCCTCGACCCGGAGCGGGACCTGGTCATGCGCCTGTACCGGCATCCGGAGGACGCGCCGAACCGGGTGCGTCTGAAGGTGTTCCACCGGGGCGGCATGCTGCCCCTCTCCGACCTGCTGCCGCTGCTCGAGAACCTCGGGGTGCGCGTGCAGGAGCAGCGGCCGTTCCCGGTCACGCCCCGCGGCGAGGCCGCGCCGCGCACGCTCCACGACTTCCTCCTGGAACACGACCGGGCCCTGGACCTGCGGCGGGTCGGCCCGCTCTTCGAGGCCGCCTTCGAACGGGTCTGGCGGCGCGAGGCGCACAACGACGGCTTCAACCGCCTCGTGCTCGCGGCGGGCCTCGACTGGCGCGACGTCGCCATGCTCCGGGCCTACGCGCGCTGGCTGAAGCAGGTCCGCTTCCCCCTCGATCTCGCCTTCGTCGCGGACACGCTGGTGCGCCAGAGCGCGCTGGCGGCCCGGATCGTGGACTACTTCCACCTCCGGCACGATCCCGCACGGGCAGCGGAGGATCCGGATCCGGTCCGGGCGGAGATCCTGGAGGCCCTCGACGCACTGCCGTCGCTGAACGAGGACCGGATCCTGCGCCGCTACCTGGAGCTCGTGGACGCGACCCTGCGGACGAACTTCTTCCAGCGCGATGCCTTCGGCGCTCCGAAGCCCCAGCTCGCCTTCAAGCTCGCCTCGAACCGGATTCCGGACGTGCCGCGGCCGACGCTGCCCTTCGAGATCTTCGTGTGCGCGCCGGAGATGGAGGGGGTGCACCTGCGCTCGGGTCCCATCGCCCGCGGCGGCCTGCGCTGGTCGGACCGGGTGGAGGACTACCGCACGGAGGTGCTCGGCCTGGTGAAGGCGCAGCGCGTGAAGAACGCGGTGATCGTTCCCGAGGGCGCGAAGGGTGGCTTCGTGATCACGGCTCCGACGGAAGGGCTCGACCGCGACGCGCGGCAGGCCCTCGGCGAGGCCTGCTACCGGACCTTCATCCGGGGTCTGCTCGACCTCACGGACAATCGCGTGGACGGCGTGGTGGTGCCGCCACCGGACGTGCGCCGGCACGATGGGGACGACCCCTATCTGGTCGTGGCCGCGGACAAGGGCACGGCGACCTTCTCCGACCTCGCGAACGCGGTGGCCGAGGAGTACGGGTTCTGGATCGGCGACGCCTTCGCCTCCGGCGGCAGCCAGGGCTACGACCACAAGAAGATGGGCATCACGGCGCGGGGGGCTTGGGTGTCCGTGCAGCGCCATTTCCGCGAGCGCGGCACGGACGTGCAGCACGATCCGGTGACGGTCCTCGGCATCGGCGACATGGCGGGCGACGTGTTCGGCAACGGCATGCTGCTGTCGGAGTCGATCCGCCTCGTGGCGGCCTTCAACCATCTCCACGTCTTCCTCGACCCGGATCCCGATCCCGCCGCGAGCCACGAGGAGCGACGGCGCCTCTTCGCGCTCCCGCGCTCGAGCTGGGACGACTATGACCGTGCCCGCATCTCGCCCGGAGGCGGCGTGTTCGCGCGCAGTCAGAAATGGATCCCGCTCTCCGCGGAGGTGCGCGCGCGCTTCGGTCTCGAGGCGCAGCGGCTCACGCCCGACGAGCTCATCCACGCGCTCCTGAAGGCCCCCGTGGACCTGATCTGGAACGGCGGCATCGGCACCTACGTGAAGGCCTCGGACGAGGCCCACGCCGACGTGGGGGACCGGGCCAACGACGCCGTGCGCGTGGATGGCCGCGAGCTCCGCTGCCGCGTGTTCGGGGAAGGGGGGAACCTCGGTCTCACGCAGCGCGGCCGCGTCGAGGCGGCCCGCGCGGGCGTGGCCCTGAACACGGACTTCGTGGACAACTCCGGCGGCGTGGACTGCTCGGACCACGAGGTGAACATCAAGCTGCTCCTGGGCGAGGTGGTGGCGGCGGGCGACCTCACGGGCAAGCAGCGGGACGCGCTCCTCGTCTCCATGACCGACGCCGTCGCCGGTCTCGTGCTCGCGAACAACCGTCGCCAGACGCAGGCCCTCAGCCTCGTGGAGCGCCACGCGCGCAGCCGCCTCGGTGAGTACCTGCGCTTCGTCGGACGCATGGAGGCCGAGCAGGAGCTCGACCGCAGCCTCGAGCAGCTGCCCCCGGACGACGTGCTGCTGGAGCGGCAGCGGGCCGGGGGCGGTCTCACGCGCCCGGAGCTGGCCGTGCTCCTGGCCTGGGCGAAGCAGTACCTGAAGACCCGGATCGTCGACACCGCGGTCGCGACGGCGCCCTGGGCCCGGCCCTTCGGCGCGTCGGAGTTCCCGGAGAGCTTCGCGGAACGGTTCCGCGACCGGATCCCGGAGCACTTCGTCTACCGCAACATCGTCGCCACGCAGCTCGCGAACGATCTCGTGCACCACATGGGCGTGACCTTCGTGAGTCACCTCGAGGAATACACCGGGGCGAACCTCGAGGAGGTGGTGCGCGCCTGGCTGGTGGTGCGGGAAGTGTTCGGCATCGCGGCGCTGTTCGAGGCGGTGGAGCGCCTGCCGCCGGAGGTGCCGGAGGAGGCGCGCCTGTCGATCCTGCTCTCGCTCATGCGCCTCGGGCGCCGGGCCTGCCGCTGGTTCCTGCGGCACCGACGCGGGCAGCTGGAGCCACCGGAGCAGATCGCCTTCTTCGGCCCGAGCGTGGGCGAGCTCCGCCGGCGCTGGGTGGCCGAGCTGGCCGAGGCGGACGCGATCGAGGGTCCGCGACAGGCCCTGCTCGACGCCGGTGTGCCGCACGAGCTCGCCGCGGTCGGCTCGGACGCCGGACGCCAGGTGGCCTCCCTCGCGGTGATCGAGGCGGCGACCCGGGCCGGGCGCGACGCGGTGGAGACCGCTCGGCTCTACGCGGCCCTGGCGCGGCGCCTGCGCCTGGACGCGCTCTCGGAAGTGATCGGCGGGCTGGAGCCGCACAGCCTGTGGCAGGCCATGGAGCGGGACGCGCTCCTCGACGATCTCGTCACGCTCACGGGGCTGCTGTGCCAGCGTCTGCTGCAGGACGGGGTCCTGGAGCCCGAAGGGCTCGACGACTGGTTCGCGGCGCGGCCGGAGCTCGAGGCGAGCTGCGCGCGCGTGACCGCGGACGTGCTGCGCGATCGGGGTGCCGGGGAGAGTGCGGACTTCTCGCTCCACGCGATGGCGGTGCGGAAGTTCGGCGATCTCGTGCGTGGGCTCTAGCGCGATCGCCGCCTGCGTCGGCTTCCCACGGGGCGCTTCGTGACGCTCCGTGGGAAGCGCACGGAGTGCACGATCGACGCCGGACTCGCCGACTCCGTCGGCTTCCCACGAGCCCTGGCTGGGCCGGCTTCAGCCGCTCTGGCGTACCGGTCGACTGGCCGGCAAGGCGAAGGCGTGGTCGGGCGTCGCAGTCGCGGCTGAAGCTCGCTCCCACGGGGGCCTGGCCACGCGCCTGCGCGATTCGCGTCGGAATGGTCGTCTCCCTGGGAGTCCCGGGGGCGCACCGCGCATGCCCGTGGGAAGCGCACGCAGTGCGCGATCGACGCTGCAATCGCCGACTCCGTCGGCTTCCCACGAGCCCTGTCTGGGCTGGTTTCAGCCGCTCTGGCGTACCGGTCGACTGGCCGGCAAGGCGAAGGCGTGGTCGGGCGTCGCAGTCGCGGCTGAAGCTCGCTCCCACGGGCGCCTGGCGACGCGCCTGCGCGATCCGCGTCGGAATGGTCGTCTCCCTGGGAGTCCCGGGGGCGCACCGCGCATGCCCGTGGGAAGCGCACGCAGTGCGCGATCGAGGGGGGAATCGCCGACTCCGTCGGCTTCCCACGAGCCCTGTTCGAGCCGGCTTCGGCCGCTCCGGTGTACCGGGCGACGCATCGATCGAGCGCCGTGGTCGCGGCTGAAGCTCGCTCCCACAGGGGCGGGCTCAATCCGTCGCGAGCTCGCGCTCGGGGCGGCGGAGGAAGTCGAGGACGAAGCGCGTCGCGGACCAGGGCCAGAGCGTGTAGTTGAAGTCCGTGGCGTCCGTGTACCAGGAGCCGCAGCCGCCGGAGAACACCATGCGCCCCATGGCGCCCTGGAGCCGGCGATTGAAGCGGTCGGTGGTCTCCTCCGTGGGCTCCACGTGCCGCGCGCCGAGGCGGTCGAGGCGGCGCAGGCACCGGGCGACGAAGCGCGCCTGGGCCTCGATCATGATCAGCGCGGAGGTGTGTCCCGTGGCGCTGTTCGGTCCGAGGAGCGTGAAGAAGTTCGGGAAGCCCGGGACCATCACGGTGCGCCAGGACGCCACGTGTTCCTGCCAGCGGTCTGCGAGCCGGATGCCGTCGCGGCCGCGCACGTCCACCCAACGGGTGATGTCGAAGGGCCGGAAGCCCGTCGCCTCGACGATCGTGTCCACGGCGTGGAGGCGCCCGGTCGCGTCGCGGATGCCCTCGGGCTCGACGCGGACGATGGGGTCCGTCACCAGATGCACGTTCTCCCGCTCGAAGCTGGCCCAGTAGTCGTCCGAGATCACCCGGCGCTTGCAGCCCGGGTCGTAGTCCGGCGTGAGCTTCCGCCGCAGCTCCGGATCGGAGACGGAAGCCTCGAGATGGGCCAGCGCCCGGCGGCGAACGCGTTCGTTCAGGCCGCTGCCGCGGCGCAGGGAGGCGATGCCGAGGCCGTCCATGAGGCTCCAGAGGAGCCAGCGATAGGCCCGCAGGAGCGCCGGATGGCGGCGGAACAGCGCCCGTCGCTCCGGGGGCACGTCGCGCGCCATGCGCGGGAACACCCAGGCCGCGTGGCGCTGGAAGACGGTCACCTCGGCCACCTCCGATGCGATCGCCGGCAGCACCTGGGCGGCGCTCGCCCCGGTGCCGACGAGGGCCACCCGGCGCCCCGCGAGCTCGTGGTCGTGGCGCCACTCGGCCGTGTGGAAGCGCACGCCGGCGAAGGCGTCGAGGCCCTCGAGCTCGGGATGCTTCGGTACGTGCAGACCGCCGAGACCGCTGACGACGAGGTCGGCGCTGAGGGCCGTGCCGTCCGCGCAGCGTACCTGCCAGCGCTCGCCGTCGAAGTGCACGGCGGTGACGGTCCGGCCGAAGCGCAGGTGCGGGCCGAGGCCGTACTTGTCGACGCAGTGCTCGCAGTAGCGACGGATCTCCTCGCCCGGCGAGAAGGCCTGGCTCCAGTCGGGATTCAGCTCGAAGGAGAAGGAGTAGACGTGCGAGGGCACGTCGCAGGCGACGCCGGGGTAGGTGTTCTCGCGCCAGGTGCCGCCGACGCCGTCGGCCTTCTCGAGGATCACGAAGTCGCCGACGCCGTGGCGGCGGAGCTCGATGCCCATGCACAGGCCGGACAGGCCGGCGCCCAGGACGGCGACGCGGTAGTGCGGGACGGTGGCGGTCGATGCCACGGCGGACCTCCGGAACGGCAGCGCGGCGAGGGTAGCGCGCTGGGCGTCTCCCGTCAGGGGGACGGCGCCTCCGCCGCGAGCCACGGTACCGCGCAGGCCTGCTCGGTCTCCACGCGCACGCTCACGGCGCGGTTCCGATGGGGCCCCGCGCACCAGGTCGGCATGGCCATGGAGTAGAGGCCGCCACCGCCGGCGACGAGCAGCAGCAGGTCCTCGGGCGCGTGGAAGCACCCATGGCGCGCGCCCGGCTCGCCGCGGGCGAGGCCGCCGGACACTGCAGCGAGCTCCTCCGTGGTCCAGGCGCAGCGCTCGTGCAGGGCCCGCTGGACGGCGGCGCGGTCGAGGCCGGCGCCGGCGAGGACCTGCGCGTGGTCGGGATTCAGCACGATCACCGCCTGCCCGCCGCGGAGTACCGCGTTGTTGCTCGCGAGTCCGGCGACGCCGTGGGCGAGGGCCGTGAGGAGGCCGTCGGCGTCGCGCGCCGGGTCGCCGACGGGGCTGTAGATCACCGAGTGAGGCGCCTCGGCGCCGATCACGGTGACCACGCCGTCCTCCGGGGCGAAGCCGAGGGACACGTGCAGGGGCTCGAAGGGCGAGGCCTCCTCTGCCTCGGCGAGGCAGTAGGTGAACTTCCCGGGATGTCCGTGCAGGGCCATGTCCGAGGTGCCCGGACGCCCGCCGCCGACGTTGATCATGGCCAGGCGCAGGGCGCGCCCGACGCAGGCATTGGCCCGATGGCCGGGGCCGAGGGCGCCGAAGCCGGAGGCCACGGGCCCGCAGCGCTCGCGCACGGGGCCATTCACCAGGATCAGGGGCGCCGTGCAGTGGGTCGTGGCCTGCATCTCCGTCAGGTCGAAGCGCGGATCGAGCACGGCACGGACCGCCGCGATGACGAGCGGCACGTGGTCCGGAAGACAGCCGGCCATGACCGCCGCCACGGCGATCTTCTCCACGGTCGCGACGCCGCGGCCGGGTCCCATCTCGCCGAGCACGAGGTCGCCGTCCAGGCCCGTCGCGAGGACCATGCGGTCGACGCGCTCGCGGGTGGGCACGATCACCGGCAGACCGTCGGTGCAGCCGAGGGCGTGCAGCTGCTCGACCGCCTCGGCCTCGTCGACGGCACGCAGGAGGTCAGGCACGGGGCGCCTCCCGGCGAGCCAGGGCCGCGAGGATCGCCGGGGCCACCTCCCGGGCGACGCGGGCGAGGTTCTCCGCGCCGGTCCCCGCGAGCGGATGGGGCAGGCGCACCCGCGGGACGTCGGGCATGCCGAGGGAGGCCGCCACGAAGTCGCCCTGGGCGAGGAAGTCGTCGGTCACGAGGGCCACGGCGGGAAGGCCGAGGCGGGCCGCTGCGATGCCGTCACGCACGGTGCCGGTGGTGCAGCTGCCTCAGTGCCCGTAGGCGGCGACGACGCAGTCCGCGCCGCCCGCGATCTCCTCGAGGAGCTCGGCGGGAGCGGGGATCGACGCGTTGCCCTTGTTCCGGTGCAGGGCGCGGAGCCCCGGCGCGAGCTCGGCGAGGGCGTCGGCCACGGCCTCGAGGAAGGCGACGGAGTCCGGAAAGCCGTTCGCGAGGTAGGCGACGGTGGCGTCGTTGCGGCCGGCCAGGTCGATGGCGTGGTCGTAGGGCTCCGCCGGAATGGCGGTCGGGGCGCGCGGGTCCAGGAACTCGATCACGGCGGTCTGCCTCCGTTGCGGGACGGGAGCAGTGTAGCGCCATCGGCATGTGGATCGACGACCGGACGCGCGATGAGCCCACCGATGGGCGAGAATGCCGCGCCGGATCCCGGACGCACCCCCATGCTCGCCTCCGTCGGCACCTACCGCGCCGTCGCCTCGCTCGTCTGGCGCTACTGGAAGGCCCAGCCGCTGCTGTTCCTCGCCGTGGTGGTCGGCGTGCTCGCCGGCATCGCCCTCGAGGTGCAGATCCCCCGACTCGCATCGGAACTCGTCGGCTCCCTGCGCCTGGACGACGTCGGGGTCACGGAAGCGGCGCTGCGCCTGGTCGGCGCCTTCGCCCTGGTCTCCCTGGTTCAGCAGCTCTACCTGCGCCTGTGGATGCACTTCGCCGCCCGGAACATGCGGCGCCTCGTCGCGGACGGCTTCGGCCGGGTGCAGCGCTTCGCCACGGACTGGCACACGAACCACTTCGCGGGCGCCACGGTGCGCAAGATCACCCGGGGCATGTGGGCCTACGACACGCTCTCGGACACGGTCGTGCTCGAACTCGGGCCGGCGCTGCTCCTGCTGGCGGGCTTCTCCGCCGCGATGGCCCTGCGCGATCCGCTCATGGGGCTCTACTTCGCCGCCGCCGTGATCGTGTTTCTCGCGATCAGCGTGAGCCTTTCCCTGATCTGGGTCGCTCCGGCCAACCAGCGTTCCGCGGAGGCGGACACGCGCCTCGGCGGCGCGCTCGCGGATGCCGTGACCTGCAATCCCACGGTGAAGGCCTTCGGTGCCGAGGCGCAGGAGGACGCGCGTCTCGGGGGCGTCCTGGACGCCTGGCGGGCGCGGGCGCTCCGCTCCTGGCGGCGCAGCCTGGACACGGGCGCGACCCAGTCGGCCATGATCGTCCTGCTCCTCGGCGGACTCCTGGCCCTCGTGCTCGGGCGGGCGGAATCGGGGGCCCGGGTGGACGATCTCGTCTACGTGCTCAGCACCTACTTCCTGGTGAACGGGCATCTGCGCAACGTCGGCCGCCAGGTGCGCACGCTCCAGCAGGCCGTGAACGACCTCGAGGACCTGGCGGTGATCGACGCCACGGCGCCGCAGATCGCCGACGCCCCGGACGCCCCGCCCTTCTTGCCCCGCCGCGGCGCCGTGCGCTTCGAGGCCGTGCGCTTCCGCTATCCGGGCCAGCACCGGCCGGTCTTCGACGGCCTCGACGTGGAGATCGCCCCGGGTGAGAAGGTGGCGCTCGTGGGGGCCTCCGGCGCCGGCAAGACGAGCTTCGTGAAGCTGATCCAGCGCCTGCACGACGTCGACGGCGGCCGGGTGCTCGTGGACGGCCAGGACGTCCGTGCCGTGACCCAGGCCTCCCTGCGCGCGGCGATCGCCCTCGTGCCCCAGGAGCCGATCCTCTTCCACCGCTCGCTCGCGGAGAACATCGCCTACGGGCGGCCCGACGCGTCCTTCGAGGCGATCGAGCGGGCGGCGCGGCAGGCGCACGCCCACGAGTTCATCGAGCGTCTGCCCGAGGGCTACGACACGCTCGTGGGCGAGCGCGGTGTGAAGCTCTCCGGCGGCGAGCGCCAGCGCGTGGCCATCGCCCGGGCGATCCTCGCGGACGCGCCGCTGCTGATCCTCGACGAGGCGACCTCGAGCCTCGACTCGATCACGGAACGCTGGATCCAGGACGCCATCGACCGGGTGATGGAGGGACGCACCGCCATCCTCGTCGCGCACCGGCTCTCCACCGTGCGCAAGGTGGACCGGATCCTCGTGTTCGAGGCGGGTCGC
>JAZBPF010000130.1:0-3636 GCA_036351515.1 Pseudomonadales bacterium
CCTGCACCGCGAGGGCCAACGCCAGGGCCCCGGCGGTGACGATGAAACGCGCCTGGCCATCACTCTGTCAGGTCTGAGCGGTAGAACAGGCCTGAAGATTGCCGACATCGGCTGCGGGACCGGTGCATCCACCCTCGTGCTGGCGCAAGCACTCGATGCCTCCGTGACCGCCGTCGATTTCCTGCCTGACTTTCTCCGCGACCTCGAAATCGCCGCGGAACGTCAGAATCTAATGAAACGGATCGAGACGCTCGCCGCCTCGATGGATGCGCTTCC
Organism: Pseudomonadales bacterium; assembly: GCA_036351515.1. GTDB lineage: Bacteria > Pseudomonadota > Gammaproteobacteria > Pseudomonadales > Azotimanducaceae > JAZBPF01. The sequence continues at coordinate 277 of JAZBPF010000130.1, forward strand.
GTTCGAAGAGCAATCCTTCGACGCGATTTGGTCGGAAGGCGCCATCTACAACATCGGTTTTACGAACGGCATCCAGGCCTGGCGTCGTCTTCTGAAGCCGGATGGCATACTGGCCGTGTCCGAGCTGACGTGGCTGACTAAAGAGAGGCCTGCCGAACTCGAGCAACACTGGCTCCGGGAGTACCCCGAGGTGGATACGGCATCGACGAAAATGGCGATCCTGGAGGACCATGGCTTGTCTCCCATCGGCTACTTCGCTCTCCCGAAGCGGTGCTGGCTGGACAACTACTATCGTCCGATGCAAGCCCGTTTCGCAGCGTTCCTGGAACGCAACGACACGTCGGATGCGGCAGCGGCGATCGTGGCAGCCGAAGAGCACGAAATTGCCCTTTACGAGCGATACTCGGCGTTCGTCAGCTATGGCTACTACCTGGCGAGAAGGACTGCCGACTGAGCCGCTCAAGCGGGTCGGCTACAGGGCTAACGGTTTGGGGGTATTCGTGGGGGCATTTCTGGCGTTTAGCAACGCAACGTGTTGATTAATAGGACGATGTGATTCCCGCCGCCTCCACCAAATCTCGCAGGCGCCGCCGAATCGGCGGAGCCTGATTTCGCGCCATCCGATCCCCGCGCACAGCCCTACGACCCGTCCCGACGCGCATCTGCACGCGTCCTTGATTCCGGGGCACCCACGGATTCGTCGAGCGAATCCCGAGCCGTACCTCCCTGGACACCCAAACGATTTCCCGAGCAGGTCAGGGAGCTCGTCGAAGCGTGCCCGAGCTGCGTCGCCCCTGGCATGGGTGTCCAGGCGCACATCCAGTCGCGCAGCGGCCGGTGCGCGTCCAGGGGTTCCTTGTGGGTGCCCAGGGGTCCGCACAGGTTGTCCAGGGGTCCGCGCAGATCCGGCCAGGGTGCGGGCGCGCGCCGCGGCGCCTGCATGGGTGTCCAGTTCTGCGCTCTCACTCCGGGCTCGATCGGACATCGTCCCCATAGGCGCGGGCGAAGGCGTCGGGCATGCGAGCGGGCCGGCCGCTCGCGACGGCGATGCAGACGTAGTCGATGACCGCACGCAGCACCGTGACCCGATCGGTCGCCCGGATGATCTGGAAGCTGCGCTGCGCGCGCAGCCGCCGGTCGCAGGCCGTGATCCAGTCCCCGACGAGCAGCCGGTCGCCGGCGTGCGTCGCACCCAGGTAGGTCATGCGCGTCTCCCGCACGGCCATGGCACAGCCCAGGGCGACCATGAGGTCGGCGTCGACGCCCCGCGCTCTCGAATGGGCCCAGGCGCAGTCCTGGAGCCAGGCGAGATAGTGGACGTTGTTGGTATGGCCGAGCTCGTCGATCTGCTCGGGGGCGACGACGACCTCGAGGACGAAGGGATCCGGGAGATCCCAGGGCAGTTCCGGCGCGGACGAAGACATCGCAGGGAGAGTTCCCTCGGCAGTGGTCGGTGAAACGCAGTCTGCGGGATCCGGGTTCCTGAACGAGTTGCCGCGCAGCGCAATTCCTGGACATCCGCCATTCCTAGACACCGACGCGGGGCCCATTCCTGGACACCCACACGAGTTCCTGAGCGAGATCAGAAAGCTGGGAGAACGATCCGTTCCCGGAACGCCCCGCAGATCGCACAAGGGTGCAGACTCGCGCTGCCGCTCCCGCATGGGTGTCCAGTACTCGCTTGGTCCCCGGCAGTCACTTGCGGGCGCCAGGGCTGGAGGATTCTGGGATCGCGCCTCGCTCTCGAGCATCCGGAGACCCAGCCGCACCCCCCGGCCTCGCCCCCGCCCGCGATGCTAGAATCGCGGCCCTCTCGGGCCACCAGTCGAACGCAAGCGCATGAATCAGAAGCACCGCAAGCCCCTGCCGGGCACCGATCTCGACTACTTCGACACCCGCGAGGCCGTGGAGGCGATCCGCCCCGGGGCCTGGGACGGTCTGCCCTACACGTCCCGGGTGCTCGCCGAGCAGCTGGTGCGGCGCTGCGAGCCCTCGATTCTCGAGGACTGCCTTGCGCAGATCGTCGAGCGCCGGCGCGACCTCGACTTCCCCTGGTACCCGGCGCGGGTGGTCTGCCACGACATCCTCGGGCAGACGGCACTCGTGGACCTCGCGGGCCTGCGCGACGCGATCGCCCAGAAGGGCGGCGATCCGGCCAAGGTGAATCCGGTGGTGCCGACGCAGCTGATCGTCGATCACTCGCTGGCCGTGGAGGCGCCGGGCTTCGATCCGGAGGCCTTCGAGAAGAACCGGGCCATCGAGGAGCGGCGCAACGCGGACCGCTTCGACTTCATCAACTGGTGCAAGGACGCGTTCGAGAACGTCGACGTGATCCCCCCGGGCAACGGGATCATGCACCAGATCAACCTCGAGAAGATGTCGCCGGTGGTGCAGGTCCGGGAGGGCGTGGCCTTCCCGGACACCTGCGTCGGCACCGACAGCCACACGCCCATGGTGGACGCCCTCGGGGTGATCTCGGTCGGCGTCGGCGGCCTCGAGGCCGAATCCGTGATGCTCGGGCGCGCGTCCATGATGCGGCTGCCCGACATCGTAGGCGTGGAGCTCACGGGGCGGCTGAAGCCCGGCATCACGAGCACCGACCTCGTGCTCTCGCTCACCGAGTTCCTGAGGAAGGAACGCGTAGTGGGCGCTTACCTCGAGTTCTACGGCGAGGGCGCCGACAGCCTCACCGTGGGCGACCGCGCGACGATCTCGAACATGACGCCGGAGTACGGCGCCACGGCGGCGATGTTCTACATCGACGACCAGACGCTGGACTACCTGCGCCTGACCGGCCGCGACGACGCCCAGGTGGAGCTCGTCGAGCAGTACGCGAAGCATGCGGGCTTCTGGGCCGACGCCCTCGAGGGCGCGGAGTACGAGCGCGTGCTCTCCTTCGACCTCTCGCAGGTGGAACGCACCCTCGCCGGCCCCTCGAACCCCCACGCGAAGCTCCCGGTCTCCGAGCTCGCGAAGCGCGGCATCGCGCACGCCTGGGAGGAGAAGGAAGGGGAGATGCCGGACGGCGCCGTGATCATCGCGGCGATCACGAGCTGCACGAACACCTCGAACCCGCGGAACATGGTGGCCGCCGGCCTCATCGCGCGGAACGCGAACGAGCGGGGGCTCGTCCGCAAGCCCTGGGTGAAGAGCTCCCTGGCGCCGGGCTCGAAGACCGTGAAGACCTACCTCGCGGAGGCCGGGCTCCTGCCGGAGCTCGAGCAGCTCGGCTTCGGGGTGGTGGGCTTCGCCTGCACCACCTGCAACGGCATGAGCGGCGCGCTCGATCCGAAGATCCAGCAGGAGATCGTCGACCGGGACCTCTACGCCGTGGCGGTGCTCTCCGGGAACCGGAACTTC
>JAZBPF010000131.1:0-2867 GCA_036351515.1 Pseudomonadales bacterium
CCGCGCTCGCCGAGTCCTACGAGAGCCCGGCAGAGCGCCAGCTGCGCCTGGCTTCGCCCTCGGACGAGTACTACTTCTTCGCCGACGACCGGAAGCAGATCGTGGACTACAAGAGCGATCGAATCGTCCGCATCTGCGCCGGGGACAGCCGGCACCTGGTCCCGCTGAAGGTGACCCACGACGACGACAGCACGATGGTGCATCGGAACGATTGCGTGCGCGTGGAAGCGAAGGAGATCTATCTCGAGCCCGCCGAGATGCTTCCGACCAACGCCATGATCCAGGCGAAGGTTCGCACCGAGTCGTGAGCGGATGCGGAGCTCCTCGAGCTTCCGACTCGACCCCCCGTGCGACCGGCCCGGACCCGTCCTCGACGGGGTCCGGCGCCGTCGCACCGCGTTCCGGCGCGGCGTCCGGTCGTCGCGCCGAGCGCTTCCATGCTCGCGGCGCGGGGCTTCCGGCGCTGTGATGCTTCCTCAGGATTCACGCTCCAGCAGGCGCCGGAACTCCTCGAAGCGATAGGGCTTCGGCAGGAAGCCCGCGAATTCCTCGTGGACGCCGAGGTCGGCGAGTTCCCCGGGGGCGAAGCCGCTGGAGAGGAACACGTCCACGTCACTGAAGCGGCGCAGATCGCGCAGCACGTCCGGCCCCGTGCGCTCGGGCATCAGGTAGTCGAGGATCACCGCCCGGAATCCCGTGGGGTCGGCCTGCAGCGCCGCCACCGCCTCGTCGGCGTCGTCCGTCGTCACGGCCTCCAGCCCCATCCGTTGGCAGTACGCCGCCGCGAGGTGGAGCAGCGCCGGCTCGAGCGCGGGACGGTCCGAGGTCGAGCGATGGAGATCCTCGCCGCGTAGCCGCGACCGACGACCCCGAGGGTCAGCGCGACGGCCGCTCGGTTCCGTCCGCATCGGGCGCAGGCTGCCCGCGCGCCGGGTCTCGTCGCGACCGGAGAAACGTCTCCCGCTGTGCCGCGAAGGCTCTCCGGAACGCGGGCCTCGCCTCGGCGCGGCGCACGTACGCCTCGAGGCGAGGCTGCTCTGCCAGGAGTTCCGAGTCGCTCAGCCGCCGCAGCACCTGGACCATGAGCAGATCCCCGGCACTGAACGTCCCTTCCAGCCAGTCCCGGGTACCCAGGTGCCGCGCGAGGTCGACGAGACGCCTGCGGATCCCTCCCTCCAGGTAGGGGGCGCGCGCCTCGTGCCAGGGCTCCCCGCTCTCTTCGTGGCCGGCCACCTCCCGCTGGAGCACGACGGGCTCGATCGTGTTCAGCGCCGTGAACATCCACATGATCGCGCGGGCACGGGCGATCGGCGCCTGCGGCAGCAGCCCGTCGTACCGTTGCGCGAGGTGCAGCACGATGGCGCCGGACTCGAAGAGCACGAGTTCGCCGTCCTCGAGGACCGGGATCTGTCCGAAGGGATGCAGGGCGCGATGGCGCGGCTGCCTCATGTCCTCCAGATGGACGAGGCGCACCTCGTAGGGCTGGCCCAGTTCCTCGAAGGCCCAGCGCACGGGCAGGTCCCGGGCGAGCCCGCGGCCTCGATCCGGTGCGTCCGCGAACACGGTGATGACCGGTGGCATTCCCTGCGAATCCTCGTGAACCGGCTCGGTCCCGCCGCTGGTCCGCCGACCCTCCGTGTCGGCACGCGCACGGACGGCTCGGTGCTCGTGTCCGGCCTCCGGACGACGCCTCTCAGCCCGGAAACAGGTCCCAGAGCTCCTTCAGCCGCGCGATCGTCCAGGTGGGCCGCAGGTCCTCGCCCTCCCAGGGCCCCTCGATCCGGTTCACCCACACCGTGCCCATGCCCACGCCGGCCGCCCCGCGCACGTCGTCGTCCGGATGGTCCCCCACGTGCACGGCGGCCTCCGGTCCCACGCCGGCGCGCTGCAGCGCCGCCTCGAACATGGCCGGGTCCGGCTTGCGCCGACCCACGGACTCCGCCGAGAGGTGGAAGGCGAAGTAGCGGTCGAGGCCGAGGCGGGCGATGTCGGCGTTGCCGTTCGAGAGCGCGCCGAGCACGTAGTGGCGGGCGAGGTGCGCGAGCGTGTCGAGTGCGTCCTCGAAGTACTCGATGTCGTGGCGGGCGTCGAGGAAGGCGGCGAAGGCGCCTTCCGTGAGCACCTCCGCGTCGGCGTAACCGCAGGCCTCGAGCGCTGCGCGCACCACGCGGCGGCGCAGCGTCGAGATGTCGTGCACGAGGCCGGGCTCCGCCGCGAGCACTTGCCGGCGCAGGCCGCCCAGGGCCTCGCGGTCGAAGCGGCGGTTCACCTCCGGGGCGTTCCGGTCGAGGTACTCGCGCATGCGGTGTTCGGCGCGGACGATGACCGGCTCCACGGGCCAGAGCGTGTCGTCCAGATCGAAGGTGATGAGCCGGATCGCGCTCACGCTTCCTCGTCTCCCTCCCGGCGACGGCCGGCCCGCGGGTGGGCGCGGTCGTAGACCTGGGCCAGACGGCCGAAGTCGAGGTGCGTGTACACCTGGGTCGTCGCGAGGTCCGCATGGCCGAGGAGTTCCTGCACCGCGCGCAGGTCGCCGCTGGACTCGAGGAGGTGGCTCGCGAAGGAGTGGCGCAGGGCGTGGGGGTGCACGCGCCCCTCGATGCCGCGCTCCCGCCCCAGGGTCGCGAGGCGCTGCTGGACGCTCCGCGCGCCGAGCCGGCCGCCGCGCAGCGTCACGAAGAGCGGGCCCCGGTCCGGAGCCAGCCGCGGAACCCGGCTCGGGCGCAGGCGCAGCCAGGCCACGAGGGCCTCCCGCGCCATGCGCCCCACGGGCAGGCGGCGCGACTTGGCGCCCTTCCCGGTCACGGCCACCACGCCGTCGGCGACGTCGAGATCCGGAACGTCCAGGCCGACGAGTTCGGCGAGGC
>JAZBPF010000132.1:0-7834 GCA_036351515.1 Pseudomonadales bacterium
TCAGGCCTCGAGGTCCTCGAGGAGCCGGTCCCGGGCGGCGTTCACCTGCGCCGCCAGGTGGGCCGAGCCGCCGTGGTCCGGATGGCAGCGCTGCATGATGCGGCGATGGGCCCGGATGATCGTCTCCCGGTCCGGTGCCCCCTCGAGGCCGAGGACGGCGAGTGCCTCCTCCCGCGTCGGACGCCCGTCCGAGGGGGCGTCGGGCCGGTCCCCGGCAGCCTCCTCCTCGCCCCCGCCCGTCCCTCCGGTACTGCCGAACCGTCGTTCCAGATAGGTCTCCAGCAGCCGGGCCGAGTCCGGGTCCTCGTGCCGGTAGTGGCGCAGGAGCGTCGCGAGCGCCGGTCGGTCGAGGTCGTCGAGGGACGTACCCGCGTGGGGGCCCTCCCGCACGGTCCCGCCGATGGCGCCGGTGGCGCGATCGAGATGCATGGCGAGGAAGCGCGTGCGCGTCTCCGTCCGCCCGCTCCCGGCGCTGCCCGCGGCTCCCGCCGGGCCCGGGCCGGCCACGCCCCCGAGGGTGCCGCGCAGGCGGCGGAGGAAGGACAGCGCCGGCAGCCAGCGGGCGATGCCGCGCAGGAACGGCAGCAGGGCCGCCGGCGCCGCGACGAGCCAGTGCAGGCGGCCCGTGGCCGTGGCCCAGGCGAGCCCTGCGAGGAGCAGGGCCACCCCGAGAGCCCCGAAGAGGCGGCCGCGTTTCGCCCCGGCCCGGAGCCAGAGCAGGCGCAGCAGGGCGCCGACGAGGACGAAGAGGAGGAAGAGCAGGAGCGCACGCAGGATCATGGGGTCTCAGTGCCCGCCCAGGTCCTCGAGGAGCCCGGCCACGGTCCGGTCCTCCCGTGCGAGGGCCGCGAGGGCCTCGCGCCCCCCGGCGGCGAAGACGACGACCCCGCGCAGGAGCGCGGCGAGTCGCTCCGGCGCGCCCGCCTCGAAGGCGGCGAAGGCGCCGCCGGAGGCCCGGGCGAGCTGGCGGAAGGTCGCCGCCGCGAGGGGATCGCGCCCCTCGTGGAAGGCGAACACGGGCGTGCCGAGGAGCCCCAGCTCGCCGGCGAGATCGCCCAGCCGGTCCGCGTCCTCCTCCATGCAGTCGCCCACGTAGATCAGGGCCCGCACCCGTTCCCGCCGACTCTCGGCGATCGCGTGGCGCAGCACCCGCTCGATCTGCGTGCGGCCGGCACGGCAGCGGACCGTGGTCATGCGCCGGCGCAGGGCCTCCGCGTCACGGACCCAGCCGCTCGTGCGGAATTCCCGGAAGCCGCGGAAGAAGCACAGCTCGAGCTCGAGGTCCGCGAGGTCGCGCGCGGCGTCGAAGAGCCGCGCCTGCAGCTCGCAGGCGAGGTCCCAGGTGGGCTGGCGGCTCGCCGTGGCGTCTAGGGCGAACTGCAGGCGACAGCGGCCGCCGGCCTTCGCTTTCGGATGCCGGGCCGCCTCCGCGAGGAAGCGGTCCACGCTCCGGGCCGCGGGCGGTTTCGGGGCGTCGTCGCTCACCGGTACGGAGCCTCCAGCTGGCGTGCGGTGGTGCACTCCCTTCGTTATCCTGCGCTCAGTCCGCGGCGAAGGCGACCGCGGCGCCGAGCGGTGTGGATGAGGAGGTGGATCTGGATACGGAGCAGGACGAACTCCGGGCCTGGCTCGACGAGCTCCGCACGGAGCATCGCGACCTCGACGACCTCATCCACCTGCTCACCGAGAGCCGCCATCCGGACCTCATGCAGCTCCAGCGCCTGAAGAAGCGCAAGCTGCGCCTGAAGGACATGATCGCCCGCATCGAGAGCAAGCTCATCCCGGACCTGGACGCCTGACCGTGCCCCGCCCCGACGGTGACCGGCTCGTCGTCGCCATCTCCTCCCGTGCGCTCTTCGACCTCGACGAGAGCAACCGGGTGTTCGAGGAGGGGGGCGTCGAGGCCTTCCGCCAGTACCAGATCGAGCGCGAGGACGAGGTGCTCGCCCCCGGCGTCGCCTTCCCGCTCGTGCGCAAGCTGCTGCGCGTCAACGACGCCCTGGCGGAGCGCGTGGAGGTGATCCTGCTCTCGCGCAACGCCGCGGACACGGGGCTGCGGGTCTTCAACTCGATCCAGCACCACGGCCTCGCGATCTCCCGGGCCGCCTTCTGCGGCGGCGAGAGCCCCTACCGCTACGTGGAGCCCTTCGGCTGCGACCTGTTCCTGTCCACGGAAGCCGAGGACGTGCGCCGGGCCCTCGAGAGCGGCGTCGCGGCGGCGACGATCCTGCCCTCGAAGAACCTCGCGAGCTCCGACGGCGAGCTGCGCCTGGCCTTCGACGGGGACGCGGTGCTCTTCTCCGACGAGGCCGAGCGCATCTACAAGCAGAGCGGCCTCGACGCCTTCCGCACGGCGGAGCAGGCCTCTGCCCGGCGGCCTCTCGGCGGCGGTCCCTTCCGCAACTTCCTCGCGGCCATGCACCGCATCCAGCGGGACTTCCCGCCCGGCGAGTGCCCGATCCGCACGGCGCTGGTCACGGCCCGGGCGGCCCCGGCGCACGAGCGGGTGATCCGGACGCTGCGCGAGTGGGACGTGCGCCTCGACGAGAGCCTGTTCCTCGGGGGCCTGCCCAAGGGTCCCTTCCTCAAGGCCTTCGGGGCGGACATCTTCTTCGACGACCAGGAGCTGCACTGCTCCTCGGCGAGCGAGCACGTGGCCGCCGGCCACGTCCCCCACGGCATCGCCAACCCGCCCCCCGAAGGCGGCTGAGCGGCGTCGTCAGGCGAGGGCGAAGCGCAGGCCGAGGCTCGCGAGCAGCAGGGCGAGGGCCGGGCGCACGACGGACTCCGGGAGCCGGTCGCCGACCCGCGCGCCGAGGGCGATCGCCGGCAGGGAGCCGACCAGCAGCGCCGCGAGGAGGCCGAAGTCCACGTTCCCGAGCGCGAGATGCCCGAGCCCCGCGACGAGGGTCAGGGGGACGGCGTGGGCGATGTCCGTGCCGACCACGCGCACCCCCGCGAGCCGGGGGTAGAGCCAGAGGAGCACGGCGGCGCCGAAGGCGCCGGCCCCCACGGAGGACAGGGTCACGCAGGCGCCGAGGAGCACTCCGGTGGCCACCGTCGCGGCGGGCGCGCCCCGTCGTTCCGTCGCGGCGCCGCCCGCCGGCTGCAGGCGGCCGCGCAGGAGCACCGCGGCCGCCGTGGCGAGGAGCATGACGCCGAGGGCACTGTTCAGGAGCGGGGCGTAGGCGCTCGCGTCGCCGAAGGCGAAGTGGAGCAGGGCGGCGGTGGCGAGGCTCGCGGGCACGCTGCCGGCGGCGAGGCGGCCCATGACGGGCCAGACGACGTTGCCGCGGCGCGCGTGCGCGACCATGCCGCCGGCCTTCGTCACCGCCGCGTAGAGCAGATCGGTGCCGATGGCCACCGGCAGGGGGTAGCCGAAGAGCAGGAGCAGGGGCGTCATGAGCGAACCGCCGCCGATCCCCGTGAGACCGATGGCGAAGCCGACGGCGGCGCCGGCGAGGACGTGGAGCACGAGGTCGGGCACGGAGGATTGCTGCCGACGGCGAAGAGGATATATAACGGCGTGAGACGTTATGCGTCGCCGGCTATACTCGGAAAGAATATTTCCTTCTATCCCCAGAACGTCCCGCCGGCCCGGCCCGCCGCACCTGTGGCAGTGCCGCGTCCGACCCGGGGGAGGCCCGCGCCGTGAAGCTCCAGCAGCTCCGCTACATCTGGGAAGTCGCCCATCACGACCTCAACGTCTCGGCCACCGCCCAGGCGCTCTACACCTCGCAGCCCGGCATCTCGAAGCAGATCCGGCTCCTCGAGGACGAGCTCGGCGTGGAGATCTTCGCCCGCTCGGGCAAGCACCTGACCCACGTGACGCCCGCGGGGCAGGTGATCCTCGAGATGGCGGGGGAGATCCTGCGGCGCTCGGAGGCCATCAAGCAGGTGGCCCAGGAGTTCTCCAACGAGACGAAGGGGGCGCTGGCCATCGCCACGACGCACACCCAGGCGCGCTACGCGCTGCCGCCGGTGATCGAGCAGTTCCGGGAACGGTGGCCCGACGTGGCCCTGCACATGAACCAGGGCAGCCCCACGCAGATCGCCGAGATGGCCGCCGACGGGGCCGTGGACTTCGCCATCGCCACGGAGGGGCTCGAGCACTTCCACGATCTGGTGATGATGCCCTGCTACCGCTGGAACCGGTGCATCGTCGTGCCGAAGGACCATCCGCTGGCGGCCCGGCGCAAGCCGACCCTCGAGCAGGTCGCCGAGCATCCGATCGTCACCTACGTCTTCGGCTTCACCGGGCGCTCGAAGCTCGACGCCGCCTTCGAGGAGCGGGGCCTGACCCCGCGGGTGGTGTTCACGGCCACGGACGCGGACGTGATCAAGACCTACGTGCGCCTGGGGCTCGGCATCGGCATCGTCGCCCACATGGCCTGGGATCCGGAACTCGACACGGACCTCGTCGCCGTCGACGCGAGCCACCTCTTCGAGCCGAGCGTGACCTTCATCGGCTGCCGCAAGGGCACCTTCCTGCGCCGCTTCATGTACGAGTTCATCGAGCTCTTCGCGCCGCACCTCGGGCGCGAGACCGTGGAGGCCGCCTTCGCGGCGCCGAACCGGGCCGAGCGCGAGGCGCTGTTCACGGACCTCGAACTGCCGCTCCGCTAGCGTCGCGCGGGTCAGCCCGTCCCCGTGGCCGGCGCCTCGTCCTCGAGGTTCACGAGGTGCAGGCCGCACTCCTTGCGGGTCGCCTCCTCCCACCACCAGCGTCCGGCGCGCTCGTGCTCGTGGGGCGTCACCGGGCGCGTGCAGGGCTCGCAGCCGATGCTCACGAAGCCGCGCTCGTGGAGCGGATTGAAGGGGACGTCGAAGGCGCGGAGGTAGTCCCAGACCTCGGCGGAACTCCAGCGCGCGAGGGGGTTGTACTTCACGAGCGGCCGGCCCGGCGCCGAGAAGGCACGGTCGTGCTGCACCACGGGCACCGCCGCCCGCGTGGGACTCTGGTCCCGCCGCTGCCCCGTGATCCAGGCCCGGGCCGTGCCCAGCCGCCGGCGCAGGGGCTCGAGCTTGCGGATGCCGCAGCACTCCTCGTGGCCGTCCTCGTAGAAGCTGAACAGCCCCTTCTCGCGCACGAGGCGCTGCACCGCCTCCGGCTGCGGGAAGAGGATCTCGAGCGTGATGCCGTAGTGGCTCCGGACCCGGTCCAGGAAGCGGTAGGTCTCCGGATGGAGCCGCCCCGTGTCCAGGCAGAAGAAGTCCACGGCGAGACCGTGGCGTACCGCGAGATCCACGAGGACCACGTCCTCGGCGCCGCTGAAGGAGATCGCCGGGCGCTCGAAATGCTCGGCGGCGTGGGCGAGCACCCGGCGGGGGTGCGCGGACTCGAGCTCGGCGGCGGCGGCGGCGACGTCGAAGGCCATGACGGTTCCCGGTGGTGGAGGGCGGCACGGTAGCAGCGTCGCCGGGCGCGCCCAAAGACGGATCCGCCATATGCTTGTGTGGATGCGGTGATCCCCTACACTCCGCCTCCGAACGGCGGGCCGCGGGGGTCCGCCCCGGCAGGAGCGGCCCGTGCACATCCTCTGTCTCGACCTCGAAGGCGTGCTGATCCCGGAGATCTGGATCGGCGTCGCCGAGCGCACCGGCATCGACGCCCTGCGCCTCACGACCCGCGACGTGCCGGACTACGACGAGCTCATGCAGGGGCGTCTCGCGCTCCTCGACGAGCACGGCCTCGGGATCGACGACATCCAGGCGGTGATCGCGGAGCTCGAACCGCTTTCCGGGGCGCGGGACTTCCTCGACTGGGCGCGCAGCCATCTGCAGGTGGCCATCCTCTCGGACACCTACTACGAGTTCGCGCGGCCCCTCATGGCGCAGCTCGGCTGGCCGCTGCTGCTCTGCCACCGGCTCTCGATCGACGACGACGGGCGCGTCGTCGACTACCACATCCGCCAGCCCGATCCGAAGCGGGCCGCCGTGCGGGCCTTCCACGAACTCCGCTACCGCGTCGTCGCCGCCGGCGACTCCTTCAACGACACGTCCATGCTCGAGGAGGCGGACGCCGGGATCTTCTTCCGCGCACCCCGCAACGTCGTCGAGCACTTCCCGCAGTTCGAGGCCACGGAGACCTACGACGAACTGCGCACGCGCATCGAGGAGGCGGTCTACCGCTTCGACCATCGGCCCTGAACCGCGACGGATCCGCCGTCAGGCACCGCACACGAGGCTCCCGACCTTGTGGCGGATCTCCTCCCACTCCGCGTCCGGATCCGAGTCGGCGACGATGCCGCCGCCGCCCCAGCACAGCAGGCGCCCGTCCGTGTGCAGGAGCGTGCGGATCGTGATCGAGGAATCGAGACGCCCGGCGCCGTCCGCGAGCAGGAGGCTCCCGCAGTAGGGGCCTCGCCGGGCGTCCTCGAGTTCCTCGATCACGTCCATGGCGCGCACCTTCGGGGCCCCGGTCACGGAGCCGCCGGGAAAGGCCGCCGCGAAGGCCTCCACGGGGCCCACCCCGGGCGCGAGTTCTCCACGCACCACGGAGACGAGGTGGTGCACGGCGCGGAACCGCTCCGGCCGGAACAGGGCGGGGACGCGCACGCTCCCGGGCCGGCAGCTGCGCCCGAGATCGTTGCGCAGCAGGTCCACGATCATGAGGTTCTCCGCCCGGTCCTTCGGACTCGCCAGGAGCGCCGCGCGCGCGGCCCGGTCCCGCAGCGGGTCCGCGTCCCGGGCGCGGGTGCCCTTGATGGGCCGCGTCTCCACGCGGCCGTCCGCCACGCGCAGGAACCGCTCCGGCGAGAAGGAGAGCACGGCCCCGTCCGGCGTCTCGAGGAAGCCGCCGAAGGGGGCGGGCTGCCGGGCGAGGAGCGCGGCGTAGAGCGCGAGGGCGTCGGCGCGCGTGTGCCCGGCGAAGCGCACGGCGAGGTTCACCTGGTAGCAGTCGCCGGCGTGGAGATAGGCGAGGACGCGTTCGCAGGCCCGGCGGTGCGCGGCGCGCGACGTCTCCGGCTGCAGCGCCGGCGGGGCCGCCGGGCGCACGGGAGGCAGCCGGTCGGCGCGGCGGAGGAGGGCGCGCACCTCCGCCGGGCAGTCGCGGCCGGGCAGCACGACGAGCTCCGAGCGGCGCAGCCGGTGGTCCGTGACCAGGGCCCAGGGGTAGACGCCGGCGACGAGCTCCGGAAACGCGTGGTCCGGCGCCAGCCGCGGGGGCGCGCGCAGCAGCCCGCGGCCGAGGTCGTAGCCCGCCAGGCCGAGGAGGCCGCCCCCGAAGGGCCCGTCCCGCCGGGTCGGGACGGGCAGTTCCCCGTGGAGCGTCGCGAGCGCTGCGAGCGGCGCCTCCGCCAGCGCCTCGGGCCCGGCGCCGCGGTCGAGGAACGCGCGGCCGGACCGGGCCGTCAGCACGGCCTCCGGGCCCGCGGCGAGCACGTCGTGGCGGGAGGCTGGATGCGACCGGTCCGCCCCGTGCAGCAGCACCGGATGGCCGAGGGAGCGCAGACGGGCGAGGAGCGGGAGCGGATCTTCGACGTAGGGCAGCTGCATCGGTGCGAGGCCGGGTACGGGAGCGCAACGGTAGCACCGCGGCCGGCGCGGGGCGCGGCCGGCGCGGATTGTCGACAGCGGCACGGACCTGCGCCCCGGAGCGTGCGTGCCGCGGGACCGTTCGAGTGATTCCGGGCTCCAAGGCAGAAGAATTATTAATCAATAGCTTGAAATGGAAATCTTGAACGATTCTGCGATTCCATGTCCGCTCGAACACCCGGGCCCGTGGCGGTGGCGGCCGGATTGACTCGCTCCGGAGCCGAGGCTAAGGTCCGCGCCGCGTCGGATTGTCGACAATCGCCGTGCGCGTGGAGGGAGATGGAAGCGAGCCGCA
>JAZBPF010000133.1:0-10721 GCA_036351515.1 Pseudomonadales bacterium
GCCCTCGCCGGCCTCGGCCAGGTGGCCCTCGCGGCGGGGGACGTGCTCACGGTGCGCCGGGACTCCCGGATCGCCGATCGCCTCAGCATCCAGGTCGACGGGGAGGTCGCCTCTCCCGGCAGCTACACGCTGCCCGCGGGCTCGACCCTGGCGGACGCGCTGCTCCTGGCCGGCGGCATCACGGAGCGCGCGGACCTGCGCGCGGCCGTGTTCTCCCGGGCGCGGCTGCGCAGCCTCGAGGCGTCCCTGCGCGAGCAGTACCTCGCGGACCTGCGCGAGGGCCTCATCAACGCCTCCGTGGCCGGCGATTCGCGTACCGCGGCACCGTCGACGATCGAGCTCATCGACGACCTCGAGGCGGCGCTGGAGGCCGAGCCCGTGGGTCGCCTGCAGATCGACCTGCCGCGCCTCGCCCTCGGCGACGAGTCCGCGGACGTGGCGCTGCAGGACGGGGACCGGCTGACGATCCCGCCCTTCGTGAACGCCGTGACCGTCGCGGGGCAGGTGCGCATGCCCGGGTCCTTCGCCCTGGTGGAGGGCATGAGCGTGGAGGCGTACCTGGAGATGGCCGGAGGCGCCTCCGAGTACGCGGACGAGGAGGCGATCTTCGTCGTGCGCGCCAACGGGGCCGTGGAGGGGGTCGGGCGTTCCGGGTTCCTGAGCTTCGGACGCCGGCGCGTCGCCCTCGAGCCCGGGGACCGGATCGTGGTGCCGTTGAAGTACGACTACATCCGGGGCTTCGACCTCACCCGCGACATCGTCCAGATCGTCTACCAGTCCGGCATCGGCCTGGCCGCCGTGGTCGGTCTGTTCCGGGACTGACCGGTGCTCAGGGAGCTCGGTCTCGGCCTCGTGCTCATGCTCGCCGGCGACGGCGAGCTCGCGCGGCGCGCGGGCGACGCGCTCATCCGGGACAAGGTGCGGGACGCGATCGAGGAAGGCGGCTTCGAGGAGGTCGCCTACGCGGACTGGGACAAGGGCTACCGGGAAGGCCGTTTCTGGGTCGGCTTCGACTCCGTCGCCGTGGTGCGCCGCGGGGCGCGCCTCGAGGCGTCGGCCGCGCGGATCTTCCCCCTCTCCGTGGCTCTCGAGTTCGAGGCGGGCCGGGTGGTCACGGCCTCCCGGGCGCGCAGCTGGTCCTTCGACCGGGTCACCGTGGACGGGGACTTCTCCCTCTTCTCCGAGGGGCTGGAGGTGCGGGGCGCCGGCCTCGAGGACGGCGGGGGCGCGGACGTGGGGGCGGCGGAGCGCTTCTGCCTGTTCCGCGACGGCTGCGCCTACGAGGCGAGCTTCGGCTCGGCCCGGGTGCCGGCCTTCGCCCTGGAGGTCGCGCGGCGTGGTGGCGACGCCCGGGTCCGCTTCGCCTGGGAAGAGACCGAGGGCTGCGTGGAGCTGCTCCTCGAGGACGTGGCCGTGCCCCGCGGAACCGCCCTGGCGGCCCTCGGCGAGGGCCTCCTCGCCGACCGCTGGCCCGCGACGGCGGTGCTTCGCGAGGGCCGCTGTGCGTCGGCCGGCCCCGTGCCCGGCGTCGCGGAGGTGCGGGCGGAGGAGCAGGCGCCCTGGGCGTCGCGGGACCCGCGCATCGACGAGGTGCTGGCCGTGCTGCTCGTGGCGCTCCCCGAGGCCTACGCCTATCTCGTGGAGTGACGTGGTATCTTCGCGCCCTGCGCACGTCGCGCAGGGAACGGCCTGGAGGAATGCATGATCACGATCCGCAGTCTGCTCGCCGGGGTGACGCTCGGCGTCCTCGCCAGCGTACCGGCCGCCGCGGCGCCGGCTTCCTCGGGCGGGACGATCCTGGGGATGGAGCCGGCCACGGCCGTCGCCGCGGGCATCGGCGTGGCCGCCGGCGCGCTCCTCGTCTACGAGGTGGCGGACGACGACGACGAGCAGGCCACGGGTGGGGACGGCGGGGAGCCGCCGGTGACGCCGCCCCCGACCACGACCACCACCACGCCGTCCACGGTCACGACGACCACGACGACCTCCACCGGGGGGTGACGTCCTGCTCCGCGGCGCGTGCCGGAACGGCCGCGCCGCGCGAACGCGAGAGGGAGCCGACGGTCAGGGGCAGTGCAGAGGCTTCCGCAGCGCGGACGTCTCGGGGAGATGGCGGGCGCGGGAGGATTCGAACCCCCGACCTTTCGGTTCGTAGCCGAATGCTCTATCCAACTGAGCTACGCGCCCTGCGAGCTTCCCGACGGGGGGCCGCCGCGGAAGGCTGCGCATTATCGGAGGGCTTTCCGGGACCGTCAAGGGAAGCCCGCGCGGGAGCCTGCTAGACTCCGTCGCGGTGTCGGTTCCTGAGGGGGAGGAGCCGGCCCCAGGGTCTTCGCCACACGGGAAGAATCGCGTGACCGTCCGGGGTTTGCTGCTTCGCCTGCTGCCGGTGCTCCTGGCCGCGCCGGTCGCCGCCACCGCGCTCACGCCCGGGGACGGCAGCGTCATCCGGCCCCTGCGCTCGACCGAGAAGGAGGTCGAGGTCGTCGTCGACGGTCGCCTCGACGAGGCCGTCTGGAAGCGGGCGCAGGTCCACGAGGACTTCGTCGTCATCGAGCCGGACACGCTGGCGCGACCGGATCACGCCACCAGCGTCCGCTTCGTGTACACGGAGCGCGGACTCTACGTCGGGGTCACCAACGAGCAGCCCGTGGAGACGCTCGTGGCGCGCCTCTCGGGCCGTGACGCGAGCATCAACCGCGACTCCGTCTCCATCACCATCGACCCCACGGGCAACGGACTCTTCGGCTACTGGTTCGCCGTGAACCTCGGCGGCTCCCTCACGGACGGCACCGTGCTGCCGGAGCGGCAGTTCAGCAACCAGTGGGACGGCCCCTGGCGCGGCGCGAGCGCGGTCACGGACAGCGGCTGGACCGCCGAGTACTTCCTCCCCTGGTCGATGATGGCCATGCCCCGGAGCGGGGACGAGCGGCGCATCGCCTTCTATCTCTCGCGCAAGGTCGCCTACCTGGACCAGCGCTGGGCCACGCCGGCGCTGCCGCGGACGACACCGCGCTTCCTCTCGGCGCTGCACCCGATCGCGATCCGCGGCGTGCAGCCCACGACCCAGCTCACCTGGTATCCCTTCAGCGCCGCCACCTTCGACGGCACGGAGACGGACCTCGAGTCCAAGGTCGGCACGGACGTCTACTGGCGGCCGAGCTCGAACCTGCAGTTCGCCGGCACCCTGAATCCGGACTTCGGCACGGTCGTGAACGACGACCTGGTCGTGAACCTCTCCGCCTTCGAGGTGTTCTTCAGCGAGCGCCGGCCCTTCTTCCTCGAGGGCCAGGAGGTCTTCAGCACCTCGCCGCGCTCGGCCGGAGACTACGACAACGGTTCCCCGGTGATCCTCGTGAACACCCGACGCATCGGCGCGCCGCCACCCCTGCCGCGCACGGACGCGGTCGAGCGCTTCTCGGAGCGGGACCGCCAGCGCCTGACCGACCTCTTCGGCGCCGCGAAGGTGACGGGACAGAGCGGCGAGCTGCGCTACGGCGTGCTCGCGGCCCTCGAGCAGGACACGGAGGTCTCGGGCTTCACGGCGGACGGCGAGCAGCTCGACTTCGCCGTGAAGGGCCGCCGCTTCGGTGCCGTGCGCGCGCTCTGGGAACGCTCCGAGCGCGGCGCCTACCGCGGTCTCGGGGGCATGCTCACGGGGGTGGGGCAGTCCGGCGACGACGGCTTCGTCGCGGCCCTCGACGGCCATCTCCTCACCGAAGGCGGGGTGTGGAAGATCGACACCCAGGCCATGCACTCCCTCGCCGGGGAGCGCCACGGGAACGGCCTGATCACGGACGTCGCCTTCACGCCCCGCCAGGGCCGCGTGCACCAGCTGGCGATCGATCTCCTCGACCGGAACCTCGACGTCAACGACCTCGGGTTCCTGCGCCGCAACGACCAGGCGCAGCTGCGCTACCGCTACACGGAGACGCGCTCGGACCTCGAGCACGTCCGCGACCGGCAGACGCGCTACCGCCTCGTCTACGGCACGAACCTCGACGGCCAGATCATCAGCTCCGGGCTCTTCGCCGAGCGCGAGTGGACCTTCCACGATCTCTCGAAGTTCCGTCTCGAGGCGGGACTCCGGCCCGGACGCTGGGACGACCGCAACAGCTTCGGCAATGGCGCCTTCCGCATCGAGGACCGGGGGACCATGGAGTTCCGCTGGGCCAGCAACGACGGCCTCGAGCTCTCCGGAGGCATCTTCGGCAACGTCTTCCACGAGGACCTGCAGGAGCTCAGCTACGGCGGCGGCGGCTTCGTCGCCTGGCGCCCGAGCGACCGCTTCACGGCGCGCATGGTCATGGAGTTCACGGACCGGGGCGGCTGGCTCATCCACCAGCAGGACCGGGACTTCACGACCTTCGAGGCCGAACAGTGGGAGCCCGAGCTGTCCCTCGAGTACTACTTCTCGGCGCGCCAGCAGCTGCGCGCGTCCATGCAGTGGGTGGGCCTGCGGGCCACGGAGGCGGAGTTCTGGCGCATCGCCGAGAACGGTGAACTCGTGCCGCGCGTGAAGGATCCCGCGGCGGAGCCGGACGACTTCGCGCTGTCGAACGCCGTGCTGCAGTTCCGCTATCGCTGGGAGATCGCGCCGCTCTCGGATCTCTTCGTGGTCTACACCCGCGGCGGCTCCCTCGACCGCCCCGACGGGCGGACCTTCACGGACATGCTCTCGCGCAACCTCGCGGAGCCCGATCAGGACCAGCTGGTCGTGATGCTCCGCTACCGCCTCGGTTCCTGATCCGGTCCCCGCTCCGGTCCCCGACCGGAGCGCAGCGTCCGACGGCCCACGGCCACGGCGCCGACGCAGCCCGGCGGCAGGCGGGGGATCGCCCGCACGAGCACCGGCTCGCCGGGCCGGTCCGTGAAGCGCAGGCGGCCGCCCGGCGCGTCGCGCAGCCGGTCCAGCGCCGCGAGGCCCCGACCGTCCGCCTTCAGGGCGGCTTCCACCGCGCACCAGCGTCCGAGCAGCCCCCGCGCCGCCGCGGGCAGGGTCCCGCCCGGCAGCCGCCGCGCCACGCGCGGATCCACGGGCCGCCCCCGATCCTCCACGTCCACGCCGACGCGCCGCCCCGGCCCCCCGGTCGCGGCGACGGCGACCCAGCCCGGGCTGTGGCTGACCGACAGGCTCAGGGGGCGGCCGTCGACGGTCCGGTGGAGGGGGCGGCGCGCCGGACGCTGGAGCAGGGCGTCGGGACCCGGGCGGGCGCCCCGCAGCGCGAGGGCCCGGCGGAGCAGGGCGCTGCCGAGGAGCGCGGCGCGCCGGTCCTCGCTTCTGCGCCGGCGCTCCACCCGCCGGCGGTCGCGTGGACGCAGCGCGCGGCGCAGGGCCCGTGCGCCACGGGCGTCGTTGCGCACCAGGAGCACGTCCACGATGCCTCCCGGGAACCGCAGGCGCCGGTGGAGGACGGGGTCCTTCCCGCTCACCGCCGCTCCGCGAGCAGGGCGGCGAGGCCCGCCGCGAGCGTCACCGTGGGCTGCCAGCCGGTGGCCGCCGAGAACGGCGCCGGATCGCAGGACCAGTCCGGATGGGTGAGTTCACGGACCTTGCCCGGCGTCAGCATCGGTGCCCGGCCGAGGAGGCGCGCGCTGCCGCGCACGATCCGGGCGAGGGCCGTCAGGACCGCCGGCGGGACCGGGAGCTGGCGCACGGGCCGGCCGGTCACGGCCGCGATCCGGTCGGCGAGTTCCCGCCAGCGCAGGCCTTCCGGTGGCGGCCCGGCGAGCTCGAAGGGACCGGCTCCGGGCCAGGGACCGGCGCCGGCGACGCGGATCGCCGCGACGAGGTCGTCCACGTGGATCAGGGTCACGCGCGCCTCCGGTACCGCGGGGGCGGGGCCGAGGCCGCGGGCGTGGGCGCGGAGCAGCGGCAGGAGCTCGACGTCGCCCGGGCCGTAGACGGCCGTCGGGCGCAGCAGCACGGGTTCGGAGAGGCCGGCCTGCGCGACGAGCGCCTCGGCGGCGCGCTTGCTGCCGGCGTAGTCCGACAGGGCCGGCTCCCGGGCGGCGAGGGTGGAGACGTGCACGAAGCGGCAGCCGGGGGCGCGGTCGAGCACGGCGTCGAGGAGCGCGCCGGTCCCGGCCACGTTCACGGAGTCGAAGGCCGCCCGGTCGATGCCCCGGACCGCCCCCGCACAGTGGACCACGACGGACGCGCCACGGACGAGCTCGCGCAGGGCCGACGGCGTCGCGAGATCGCCACGGACCGGTTCGCAGCCTTCGGGAAGCGCGCCCGGCGCGCCACGGACCAGGGCCCGCACCGGCACGCCGTCGGCGACGAGGGCCCGGCAGAGCGCGCGACCGACGAAGCCCGTGGCGCCGGTCACGGCCCAGGGGGCCACCGGGGGCAGGGGGGACTGCGGTTCGGACACGGCCGTTTCCCTCCGCGGCCGGGGCGGCCCGACTCAGGGCGTCTCGAAGGCCCCGGCGAGATAGTCGAGGCGCGCCTTCGCGCGGGAGAGCTTGCCGGAGGTGGTGCGGGGCAGGCTGTGCGGGGCCACGGCGACGACGCGGGCCTCGACGCCGAACTCCGCCTGCACCTCGCTGCGCACGCTGCGCAGGAGCCGCTCCCGGGCGGCCTCGTTCTGCTCCCGGCACTGGAGCAGGACCACGAGTACGGGACCTTCCTCCTCGTCCACGGTGAACGCGGCGGCGTCGCCCGTGCGCACGCCCTCGCGACGCTCCGTGAGGAACTCCACGTCCTGGGGCCAGAGGTTGCGCCCGTTGATGATCATGAGGTCCTTGCGGCGCCCGGTGATCACGAGACGCCCGTCGGCGAGGTAGCCGAGGTCCCCGGTGTCGAGCCAGCCCTCGTGCAGGGAGCTGCGATCCACGCCGGGCGGATCGAGATAGCCCTCCATGGTGCTCGGCGTGTCGAGGAAGACGGAGCCCACGCGTCGCTCCGGGAGCGCCGCTCCGGCCTCGTCCCGGATCTCCACGCGGTAGCCCGGCAGGGGCGCGCCGCAGACCGTGAAGCGGGCCGCGCCGTCGGTCCCGGCGTCCACGGGCACGGCCTCGCCGTCGCGCTCCCGACGCACGCCGTCGATGCGGTCGACCTCGAGGCCCCGACCGAGGGGCGTGAAGCTCACGGCGAGGGACACCTCGGCCATGCCGTAGGAGGGCGTGAGCGCGCGCGCGTCGAAGCCGCCGGGCGCGAGCGCCTCCGCGAAGCGCTCGAGCACCTCCGGGCGGATCATGTCGGCGCCGCAGCCGGCGACGCGCCAGGCCGAGAGGTCGAAGCTCTCGGCGTCGCCCGGGCGCAGGCGCCGCGCCGTCAGTTCGTAGCCGAAGGGCGGCGCGAAGGAGATGGTCCCGCCCTGGTCGCTCAGGAGCCGGGGCCAGAGCCGCGGGCGCATGGCGAACTCGCGCGTGCCGAGGTAGTCGATGGAGGTCTGGCTCGCCATGGGCACCAGCACTTTCCCGACCAGGCCCATGTCGTGGTAGATCGGCAGCCAGGAGCAGAAGCGGTCCCCCTCGCGGATCGCCAGGCCGTCCTCGACGATGCCCCGGACGTTGCGCAGGGTGGCCCGTTCCGTCAGCATCGCGCCGCGCGGAAAGCGGGTGCTCCCGGACGTGTACTGGACGTAGGCGAGTTCCTCCGGGGCCGGACGCTCCGGCAGGGCGGCCGCCGGATCGCGCACGGCGAGCTCCGCGAGGCTGCCCCGGAAGGCCAGCTCGCGCTGCGGGTCGGCCTCGGCCACGTAGGGCGCGAAGGCGCTGCTCGCGAGACAGGCCCGGGCTTCGGCGTGCGCGAGGAGCCGGCCCACGAGGTCCACGTAGTGGCGATGGCCGCCCATGTGGATGCTCGCCGGGAGCGGCACCGGGACGAGCGCCGCGAGGCGGCAGGCGAAGAAGGACACGAGGAAGTCCGGGTGCGTGTCCGCGACGATGCCGACCCGGGCCCCGCGCGCGAGACCGAGGGCGGCGAGGCGCAGGGCCGCCTGCTCCGCGTCCTCCCGGACGCGCCCCCAGGTGAGGGTCGTCTCGAGGTGGCCGCGGCCGTCGTGGAAGCTCGCGCCCGTGCCCGCCCCGCTCGCGTAGTCGAGGGCGTCGAGGAGCGTGGCGAAGTCGCCGGGGCGCAGCGGAAGCCGGCGCTCCGTCGGGACGGCGGACGATCGCGTCGCGGTGTCGACGGTCGAGGTCACGCGTTCTCCAGCATCGGGGTCGGTGCCGGTCGCACGGCACGGGCGGGCCGCGCACCCTCACGGGGCACGGCGAGCGACGAGTCGGCATTATGAAGCCATCTGCGGGTCCGTACACACCCGTGGCGACCGGGGTCGGGAGGAGCGACGACGGATGACGGCCATCGCGGTGGGAGTACTCGCCGGGGAGCGCAGCGGGCCGAGCGAGATCTCGGAGGCCGAGGCGGTCCCCCTGAAGGTGCTCGTGGACATCGGCGGCCTGCCCATGCTCCGGCGCGTGCTCGCCGTGGCGGGCACGGCCCGGCGGGACGCGCCGCTGTACGTGTGCGGCCCCGGGGAGCACCAGCTGGCGGCGGCGCCCTGGCTGGGGGAGGACGCGGAACGCATCGGGCTGCGCTGGCTGCCGCCCGGGTCCTCGCCGTCGCGCAGCGCCCGGGCCGTGGTGGACGCCGCGGCCGCCGACGGCGTGCCCGTGGTCGCGCTCACGACCGGGGACCATCCGCTGCTCACGGCCGCCACCTTCGAGCGCTTCGTGGCCGACGCCGTCGCCACCGGTGCGGACGCGGTCGTGGGCCTCGCCTCCTACGATGCCGTCCGCCGCGCCTATCCGCACAGCCGGCGCACCGCCCTGCGCTTCGCCGACGGCGCGCGCTGCGGCTGCAATCTCTTCCTGTTCCGGTCGCCCCGGGCCGCGAGCGTGCTCGAGTTCTGGCAGCGCGTGGAGGGGCTGCGCAAGCAGCCGCACAAGATCCTCGGCGCCCTCGGAGGAGGCTTCGTGGCCCGCTATCTCGCGGGACGGCTGACGCTCGAGGCGGCCCTCGCCCGCCTCGGGGAACTCACCGGTGCACGCATCGCCGTGGCGCCCGTGGCCGATCCGGACGCGGCCGTGGACGTGGACAACCTCGAGGATCTCGCCACCGTGCGGGCCCGCTGGGCCCGGCGCGAGGCCGGTACGCCGTGAGGGGATCAGCGTTCCGGGAAGACGTGGATCCGCGCGGGCTCCCGGCGGCCGGGGATCCGCTGCTCCACGGTGATCCGCGTGCCCTCGGCCGAGCGCTCGACGGTCACGAGGTTCCAGCCGGCGCACCGGTCCTCCGCCTCCGCCGCCATGGACGCGGAGGGCGCGGCGACCACGGGCACCGCCCCGGGGCCCGCGCCGAGGCGGTGCACGCGGGCGCGGTGCCCGTGGCCGTGGAGCACGAGCTCGGCGCCGACGTCCTCCAGCACCCGGGCGAGCGCCGGAGCGTCCACGAGGCGCTTGCGCCAGCGGTCGCCGCCGGGGTGGGGCGCGTGGTGCACGAGCACGACGCGCACCCAGCCCGCCCTGCCGGCGGCCTCGAGGAGCTCCGCGCAGCGCGCGAGCTGGTCGGCCCCGAGGGCGCCGGTGGCGAAGGCCGGCGGCGAGGCCACGGCGCTGTCCAGCGCCAGGAAGGCCACCGGGCCGCGCAGGCGCAGGGCCGGACGGCCCGGCTCGTCGCCGGCGAGCCAGGGTGCCCAGGCCTGCTCCAGATGCCGGGCGGGATCCCCGACGTAGCGGTCGTGGTTGCCGGGGATCACCGTCACCCGCTCCGGGGGTCCGAGCGCCTCGAGCCAGGCACGCGCGGCGTCCAGTTCCGCGGGCAGACCGATCTGCGTGAGATCGCCGGTGACCACCGTGTGGTCCACGGCCGCCGCGGCGACGTCCCCGGTCACCCGGGCGAGGACCTCCGGCCGGTGCCGGTGCCGGCGCCTGCGGGTCCAGGACAGCCAGCCGAGCAGGCGCTTGTCGCGCAGGCGCAGGGGCGAGACGCCGTCCAGGCGCGTCAGGTGCGGGTCCGACAGATGGGCGAAGCGCAGCCGTCCCTCGGTCGGAGCCGGGGCGAAGGGGGCGGTGCCGGAAGCCGTGGAAGCCATGGAAGCCATGGGGCGGAGGCGCGGTGAACCGGATCGCCATCCTAAGCAACGCCGGGAGTGGACGGAACCGGCGCCGCACGGCGCTGCTCGAGACCCTGGACGGGCTCTCGGAGCTCGATCACCGGGTCACGGGCAGCGCGGACGAGGTCCCGGAGGCGCTCACGACGCTCCTCGGCCGGCGGCCGGCGGTGCTCGCCGTGAACGGGGGCGACGGCACGGTGCAGGCCGTGCTCACGGCCCTCGACGAGGTGTCCGAGCGCGTGACCGCGGCCGGCGGACGCATTCCGCCCCTGGCGATCCTGCCCGCCGGGAGCACGAACATGAGCGCGCACGACCTCGGCTGCGGCGGGCGCCTCACCGACCGTCTCGCCGCGCTGCTGGCGCTCCGCGACCGCCCGCCGAGCGCCTGGACCCTGGAGCGCCGGGCGCCCTTGCAGGTCACGGACGCCCGCGGCCGCGCACGCTCCGGCTTCTTCTTCGGCGCGGGCACCATCGTCCGCGGCATCCGCTACTGGCACGAGGCCCTAGCGCACGGCGGCGGGGCCGGCGAATGGGGCGCCGGGGCGGCGCTCGCCCGCGTCGCCTGGGGCATCGCCCGGCGTCAGCCCCCCTTCGCCGACGCGCTCTCGGTCGGGCTCGCCCTGGACGACGGCCCGCCCGAGCCCCGGGACCTGAGCTTCC
>JAZBPF010000134.1:0-15518 GCA_036351515.1 Pseudomonadales bacterium
CCCGGGCGCGGCCCGAGCTGCAGCCAGGCGAGGGCCAGCGCCGCCACGGACCAGGCGGACACGCCGACGGCGAGCAGGGAGCCGAGGAGCGTGAGGGGCAGCAGTCCGCTGCCGAGGAGCGGCTGCAGGAGGAGCGTCGGCGCCAGCGGCGCGATCACCGCGATCACCGCCAGGGAGAAGCCCGCGGCGCGCCCGCGCTGGAACACCTCCCGCGGATCCCAGCTCCGCCCGAGGGCGATCGGCGGCAGGAGCAGCGCGGCCCGCCCGGCCACCCAGGCGCAGCCGAGCCCGGTCGCCACGAGGCCGGGCACGCCGAGGAGCGCGACCGGCGAGAGGGTGATGGCGGCGGCGGTGACGGCGAGGGTCTGGATCCCGAGCCCGCCGAGGTAGCGCCACTGGCGCCGGCCCCAGCCGGTCAGGCCGAAGGGGGGCACGGAGCCCTCGCCCTCGAGCACGAGGCGCGTGACGTGCACCGAGAGCAGCACGTGCAGGGCGAGGCCGAGGAGCATCGCCCCGGGCAGCGCGGCCCGGGCCGCCTCCGGCGCGAGCGCGGACCAGACGTCGAGGGCGCCGTGGGCCGCGAGCGGGAGCGCCACCGCGTGGGCCAGCCCCCTTCGACGCTCCGCGAGGGCGAGGGCCGCACCGACGAGGATCCGGCCGAGGGGCAGGCGGCTTCCCGGAAAGTTCACGACAGCGTCTCCAGCACGTCCACGAGCGCCCGCGCCGTGCTCCCGCCGGCCACGGCACCGGGCTCCATGCGATTCACGAGCAGCGCGAAGCCGAGGCGTCGCGCCGGATCGGCGAAGGCGAGGGTACCGCCCGCGCCCGGGTGTCCGAACGCGGTGCCGACGGGCCCGACCGGGAGCGCCTCGCGCGACAGGAGGAAGCCGAGGCCGAAGCAGCTCTCGCGCCCGAGCACGCGGTCCGGTCCGCAGCGTTGCGCGCGCGTCGCCTCGGCGAGGAGCGCCGGATCCAGGAGGCGCTCGGGCGTGTCCGCCAGGATTCCGTAGAGCCGGGCCAGCGCCCGCGCCGTGCCGTGCCCGTTCATGGCCGGCAGGCTCGCGCTGCGGAACTCCGCCGTGTTCGCGTAGCCGCGCGGCGCCGGGGGGCGCGTGAAGGCGGCCGCCGCCTCGCTCGCCGGTTCCGCCATGGCCTGGAGCAGCGCCCGCGCCTCCGGATCGTCGCGCCCGGCGGGCGGCGCCGGCACGAGCTCCGCGCAGCGCCCGTGCTCCCCTTCGGGCAGGCCGATCCAGAGCTCGAGGTCCTCCGGGCCCGCGACGTGCTCCGCGCACCAGGCGCCGACGCCCGCACCCGTGGCCCGGCGCAGCGCCTCGTCGAGAAGCACGCCCTGGGTGCGCGCGTGGTAGCCGTGCGCGGACCCCGGCGTCCACCAGGGACGGGTGGCCGCGAGGGCCGCCGCCGCCCGCTCGGGAACGTAGAGGTCCTCGAAGGCGAAGCCGTCCGGGGGCGCGAAGCCGATCAGGCCCGCGGCGTGCGTGAGGCCGTGCCGGAGCGTGATCGTCTCGCGCCCGTCCCCCGCGAAGGCCGGCCAGGCGTCCACGAGGGGCGCGTCCAGCGCGAGCCGTCCGCGCTCGACCGCCTGCAGCACCGCGAGCGCCGCGACGCCCTTGGTCGCCGAGAACAGGCACGCGAGCGTGTCGCGACCCCAGGGCCGCGTGCGGCGCCGGTCCGCCCAGCCGCCCCAGAGGTCGACCACGAGGCGACCCTCGACGCAGACGGCGAGCGCAGCGCCGAGCTCCGTGCCCACGACGCGTTCCGCGAAGCAGCGACCGAGCTCCCGGAAGGCCGGATCGCAGCGGCCGCCGATGCGGGGGCGGGCGCGCCCGGGAGCGTCCTGTAGGGCACCGGATTCCATGGGTCGGTACTCTACACGGCCCCGGTGGGCGCGGCGGACGTCCGCGAAGGTCGCGGAACCTCGCCCCGCGGAAGCGCGCTTCCACGCCGCGCGCGGCCGACCCGCTCCCACCCTGCTCACGCGCCCCTCACGCCGTGCGTGGCCCGCTCGGCGCCGGTATGCTCGCCCGTCGCGCCGGACGGGCCCGGTTCGAGGTCGTCGTGATGAGGGACAACGCAGCGGTCGGCGTCGGGGGACGCGCATGAAGACCGTCTCCTGGGGCGTCCGCTTCGCCTACGCCCTGCCGGCGTTCGCGCTCGCGGTCGTCGGCATCCCGATCTACGTGTACATCCCGAAGTTCTACACGGACGTGGTCGGCGCCGACATCACGCTCGTGGGGATCGTGCTGCTCGCGGTCCGCCTCTTCGACGCCGTCAGCGATCCGGTGATCGGGGCCCTGTCGGACCGGACCGACACCCGCTTCGGCCGGCGCCGCCCCTGGCTCGCCGGGGCGGTGCTGCCCCTCGTCGCCGCCATCCTGTTCCTGTTCGTGCCGCCCGGGCTCGGACCGGACGCGGCCGTCGCATGGTTCGGCGTCGGCATGTTCGCCGTGTTCCTCGCCTGGACCGCGATCACCGTGCCCTACGAGTCGCTCGGGCCGGAGCTCTCCTTCGACTACGACGAGCGCACCACCATCCTCTCCCTGCGCGACGGGGCGCTCATCCTCGGGACCGTCGTCGCGGCGGCATCGCCCGCCATCGTCGAGGGCGTGCTCGGCCTCGCCGACGACGCCGCGGGAGAACGCGCGAAGTTCCGGGCCGTCGCCTACGCCTACGCGCCGGTGATCGTCGCGGCCTGCCTGCTCTGCGCGGCCGTCGTGCGCGAACGCGACCGGGGCTCCCGGTCGGCCCCGTCGACGCACCCCTTCCGCGACCTCCGGCGCCTCGCGGGGAACCGCCCCTTCATGATCCTGCTGGCGTCCTACACGGTCGCGGCGATCGGGAGCAACCTGCCCGCCACGCTCATCCCCTACTATGTCGAGTACGTGATCGGCGATCCGGACGTGGAGAAGTTCCTGCTGCTCTACTTCGTCACGGGCGTGGCCCTGCTCCCCCTGTGGGTCTGGGCCGCGAAGCGCATCGGCAAGAAGTGGGCGTGGATCGCCGCCGCGAGCATCAACGCGGGCACCTTCGCGGGCGTGTTCTTCCTCGGCCGGGGGGATGTGACCGCCTACGCGATCCTCGTGGTGGCCTCGGGCATCGGCTTCGGCGCCACGCTCGCGTTGCCCTCGGCCATGCAGGCGGACGTGATCGACTACGAGGAACTGCGCAGCGGCAAGCGCCGGGAGGGGGAGATCATCGGCATCTGGGCCGTGTCGAAGAAGCTCGCCGCCGCCTTCGGGGTCTTCGTCGCCTTCCCGATCCTCGGCGTGGCGGGCTACGTGCCGAACGTCGAGCAGTCGGAGCCGGTGACCCTCGCGCTGCGCACGATGTACGCGCTCGTGCCCAGCCTCTTCAACCTGCTCGGCCTCGTCATCGCCCTCGCCTATCCCATCGACCGGGACGCGCATCTGCGCATCCTCGCCTCGATCGAGGAGCAGCGCCGCGGCGGCCATCCGGCCGACCCGCTCGGAGCGGCCGCATGAGCACGGCCCTGCGGCGGGCGGGAACGATCCCGCTCTTCCTGCTCCTCACCGCCCTCATGACGGTCACGCTCCCGCTGTGGCTGCCCGTCGCCTGGCTCGTCTCCGGAGTGTTCCCGGCCGCGCGCACGGCGCCACGCGTGCTCGCGTTCCTGACGGCCTACCTCTGGTGCGAGACGATCGGCATCGTCGTCTCCGGCTGGCTCTGGCTGCGCCACGGCCTCGGCCGGAGCCCCGAGGCGAGGAAGCGCTTCGAGGAAGGGAACTTCGCGCTGCAGTTCTGGTGGGCGAACGCCCTGAAGCGCGCCGCCGAGCGGCTCTTCCGGCTCCGCTTCGTCGTCGAGGGCGACGAGGTCCTCGGCGGGGACGGGGTCCTCCTGCTGCCCCGGCACTGCTCCATCGGCGACACCATCCTGCCGGTGGTCTTCTACTGCGTGCCGCACGGGCGCCGGCTGCGCTACGTGCTCAAGCGCGAACTGCTCCTGGACCCCTGCCTCGACATCGTCGGCAACCGGCTGCCGAACTACTTCGCGGACCGTTCCTCGACGGACACGGCGCGCGAGGTGGCCGGCGTGCAGGGGCTGCTCGAGGAGCTGCCCGCGGACCACAGCGTGCTCATCTATCCCGAGGGCACGCGCTTCTCCGCGGCGAAGCGCGCGCACGTACTGCAGCGCATCGAGGCGCGAGGCGACGCGGCGGCGGCCGCCCGCGCCCGGGCGCGGACCCACGTCCTGCCCCCGCGGCCGGCAGGGACCCTCGGACTGCTGGAGGCCAACCCTGGCCGGGACGTCGTGTTCATGGCCCACACGGGCTTCGAGCAGTCCTCGAACTTCGCCCAGCTGTTCAACGGCAGCTGGCTCGACACGGAGGTGCGCATGCGCTTCTGGCGCGTGCCCTTCGAGGCGCTGCCCACGACCCCGGACGGGCGCCGGGCCTTCCTCGACGAGCAGTGGGACCGCATGGAGCGGGAGGTGGCGCAGCTCGTCGGCGATCGCGCGGACGTCACGATCGATTCACCGTAGCGTCAAGGCCCTCGCGCAGGCTGGAAGCCCTGTCCCCCAGGGAGAACCCGCCGTGCGCAGGCCCGACCCGGTCTTCGAGGATCCGAGCGCGAACCCCTGGCCTCCGGGCCGGCGACTCGCAGCGCCGCCGACGCCCGGGCGGGATCAGTCCACGTCGAAGCGCGCCCGCTCCCGCACCAGTTCCAGGTGATCGGTGTCCGGGGGCGGCGGCGCCGCGGGCGCCGTCTCCGGCCCCAGCGTCGCGCCGGGTTCCGCCACGTCGAGGGCCGGCACCTCGACCGGGACCGGCGGCGGACGCCGCAGGCCCGGCAGGTCCGCGCCCGCTTCCGCGAGCGTGAGCGAGGAGAGGTCGAGCTCCCGGACCGGGATCTCCCGCGGTGCGACGAGCAGGGCACCGGGCACGTCGAGGGAGAGATGGGAGACGTCCGGAGCCGGCGGCGGCGCCGGCGCCCGGGAGACGTCCTCGAGGGAGGCGACCTCGGCCTGCAGATGGTCGACCTCGATGGTCCGTGCCTCGACCGTGGGACGCTCGTGGGCGGCGAGCAGGTCCGCGCCGACCGGCGCCAGCGTGAGGCCCGCGGGGGCCGGCGAGGGGGTCGCGGCAGGCTCGGGGCGCGCGGGCTCCGCGCCCGCTTCGGGCTGCGGCACCGCCGTCGGCGTCCACGCGATGGTGTCCGACGCTTCTTCTTCCCGCCCGATGTGGTCGCTGGTGGCGCCTTCCTCGCGCGCAGGCGCCGGCGGCGTTCCTTCCGCTTCCGCCTGCGCGGCGAGCCGTTCGGCGAGCGTGGGCTTTCGGGGTGCAGCCGCTTCCGGAGCAGGTGCCGGGGGCGCGTCCGTCGCGTCCTCGGCGGCCCGCTCGACGCGGAGCTTCGCGCCGGCGTTGCGGAAGGCGACCTGGTACTTCGCCGCCGTCTGCCGGTCCGCGTCGCGCTTGAGCACGACGGGGCGTCCGGAGAACAGCGCCTCGGCCTTCCCCGCGTCGAGCTTCAGCAGCGCGGCCACGCGCTCGCGCACGGTCGCCGGGTCCTGCCCGTCGAGGAGCTCTCCGCGAAAGCTCAGGCGATAGCGCTCGTCCTCCTGCTGCGCGCCCATGGCGATTTCCTCTTCTTCCTTCGGCGCCGCCCCGCGCGAGGCGGAGCGGCGCTGCAAGCATAGTCCGCCGGGCCGGTTGCCGCATCGCGCGCGGGCGGCGCAGACTCCGACGGGGGTTCGAGGGAGGAAGGACCATGGCAGATCTCATCGCCCTGTCGTCGAAGGTGATCGACGAGGGCGCGGACGACGGCACCGTCGGCCCGCTGAACCGCATCAACCACGAACTGTCGGTGCTCGGCGACGACGTGGCCATGGTGGAGGCCTTCTCCCACTCGATCGTCTTCCGCACCGACGCCGGTCTCGCGGTCTTCGACACGAGCGGCGCCCAGGGCGGCAGCCGCGTCGTCGACGCGATCCGGGGCTGGACCGACGCGCCCTTCGACACGGTGGTCTACACGCACGGGCACGTGGACCACGTGGGCGGCAGCGGCTTCTTCGCGGCGGACGCGGAGGCGAGGGGCCACCGGGTGCGCTGGGTGGGCCACGAGAACGTGCCGAAGCGCTTCTCGCGCTACGAGCTCACGAACGGCTACAACACGGTCATCAACGAGCGTCAGTTCGGCGCCTTCCGCCGCCGCGGCTACGACATCGGCGAGGGCGCCGCACGTTTCCTGCCGGCGGAGGCGGTTCGCCCGGACGTCACCTATCGCGAGGCCCTGCAGCTCGACGTGGGCGGCCTCGAGATCCAGCTGCGCCACGCCCGGGGCGAGACCGACGACCACAGCTGGGCCTGGATCCCGTCGCACAGGGCCATCTGCGCCGGCGACTTCTTCATCTGGAACTTCCCGAACGCGGGCAACCCGCAGAAGGTGCAGCGCTACCCGCTCGAGTGGGCACGCGCCATGCGCGACATGGCGGCCATGGACGCGGAGCTGTTCCTGCCCGCCCACGGCCTGCCCATCGCCGGGAAGGAGCGCATCCACCGGGTGCTCGGCGACGTGGCCGACACGCTGGAGCAGCTGGTGGGCGACGTGCTGCGGATGATGAACGAGGGCGCGACCCTCGATGCGATCGTCCACGAGGTGCACGTGGCCCCGGAGGTCCTCGAGCGCCCCTGGATGCGTCCGCTCTACGACGAACCGGAGTTCGTGGTCCGCAACGTCTGGCGCCTCTACGGCGGCTGGTGGGACGGCAACCCCTCGCGCCTGAAGCCGGCCCCGGACGCGGCCCTCGCCGCCGAGGTCGCGGCGCTCGCCGGCGGCCCGCGGCGCCTCGCGGAGCGCGCCCGCGAGCTCGCCGAAGGCGGAGACCTGCGGCTCGCCTGCCACCTGATCGAGTTCGCGGCGGACGCCGCGCCGGAGGATCCCGCGGTCCACGGCATCCGCGCCGAGATCTACCAGCTCCGTCGCAGCGGCGAGACCTCGCTCATGGCGAAGGGCATCTTCGGCCAGGCCGCGAACCGCTCCCGCGAGAGATTGCCGGACGCTGGCGGCGAGAGTTGAGCACGAATCCCGCCTTCCGCAGTCCTTGCCGTCTTGTGGGAGCAGGCTTCAGCCGCGACTGCATCGGCCCTGCCACGAGAGCAGACGACGAAGCCGAGCGCCCTGCGAAATCGCGGCTGAGGCCGGCTCCCACAGGGACGCGCGACGCTTCCGGCGTGGTCACGCGCTTCCGCCACGATCCGCGTCCGGATCGAAGCCCTCGCGGCTGATGCTCGCGCGTACAAGCGCAGCGGAGCGTTCTTCGTGAAACGGATCGCACTGCTCCTCGTCCTGGTCGTCGGTGCGCAGTACGGCTGGCAGGAACTCGGGGGCGGACGCCCGCCTTCCGCCGACGCCGTCCTCGCCGAGGCCTGGGCGCAGCGCCGGAGCGACGTCCAGGTCCTCGGGACGGGAACCGTCGAGCGGATCCTTCCCGACGATCGCGACGGCAGTCGCCATCAGCGCTTCGTCCTTCGCCTGGCCTCGGGCCAGACGATCCTGGTGGCGCACAACATCGACCTCGCGCCCCGCATCGAGGCGCTGCGGGAGGGGGACGAGGTGGCGTTCCACGGCGAGTACGAGTGGAACGCGAAGGGCGGCGTCGTGCACTGGACCCACCACGACCCGGCAGGCCGGCACGTCGACGGCTGGCTCGAGCACCGCGGGCGCACCTACCAGTGACCGGCGTGGGGCGCGGTGGCCCCGCGCCGGTCGCGGCCCTCGCTAGAAGTTGTACAGATACTGCACCCCGGTCGTGGTCACCACGCCGACCTGGGCACCGGCCCCCGCGCCGCCGCTCACGGTGAAGCCCGAGGGAACGACGGAGTCCTTCGAGAAGTCGATCGCCGCCCCGCCTCCCTTGATCGCCTTCCCCGAGTAGCCGACGCTCACGCCGAGATCCCGCGCCCAGTGTTCGCTAGGCATGCTCTCGTAGCCCAGGCCCACCGCGACGTCGGCGCCGCCTTCGAGACCGACGCCCACGCTCACCCCCCCGAACAGGAAGAAGCGGGCCTCGGGGTCCTGTCGGAGTTCGAGCTTGTAACCGATCCCGCCTTCGGCACCGACCTTGGCGACGCCGCCACCGAGGACGGCGATCGTCAGGTGCCAGGCGCGCTCCTCCGCGTCCCCACCGGCTGCAGTGCGCACCGCCCGCGCCCCCGTGCTCCGGCTGGCGGTCGTGTTCGTCGACTCGGAGTTGAAAGGTCCGAGCACCCGCGCGCCGTACGCCATGAGGCCAGTGGGCGACACGCCGCACTGCCGGAGCAGGCCGTTGACGCCGTTGGCGGACTTCTCGCTCATGGCGCGCAGGAGAGCCGATCGCTGCGCGGGCTCCTCGAGACAGCCGCGCAGGTCGGTGAGCGGATTGTCCTCACCAAGGTTCCTGATGTGCTGCAGCACGGAATCGGCGACTTCCCGCAGATCGTCGTCCGACACGCGCAGCACGCAGGAACCCTGCCCGGGCACGCCCGTGGGTTTGTACTTCAGGTTCCCGTTGCACCAGCGGGCAGGATTGACGTGCCAGCAGCTCTGTTGGTCGACGTTGCCGCAGTGATCCTTCTCCCGCTTCACGCAGGTGCCCTTGCCGGGCACGCCCGTGGGCTTGTACTGAAGGTTCCCTTCGCACCACTTCGTGGGGTTGACGCTCCAGCAGCTGCTCTCGTTCAGGCCACCGCAGGACGGCTTCGTCTTCTTCTCCCGGCGCACGCAGGTGCCCTTCCCGGGAACCCCGGTCGGCTTGTACTTCAGATCGCCGTCGCACCATTTGGTCGGGTCGATGTGCCAGCAGCTGTTCTGGTTCAGCCCCCCGCAGTTCCTTCCCGCCTCCGCCTGCTCCGGGAGCAGGAGGACGACCGACAGGGCCGCGAGGACCACGGCCGCGCTCGTCAGATGGATCGTTCGCATGATGCTCTCCTCCCTCGTGTCTCGGTGCTCCGGCGCGGGCGGCGCGCGCGGAGCCCATCGGATTCGGTCACGGCGTCTACCAGGGCGAGACCGGTGCCTCCCCGGCGTCCGGATCCTCGAGCGGTGCGCCCGGGACCGGCGGCTCGTGGCCGGCCGCGGCTCCCGGACCTGCCGGCGGGTAGGGGCCCGACGGGGGATACGCTCCGGAGGGCGGGTACGGTCCGGGCGGCGGGTATTGCCCGGGCGGCGGATACTGCGCGGACGGCGGGTACTGACCGGACGGGGGGGACGGCCCACCTCGTGGATCCTGCGGGTATCCGGCCCCGCCGTAGGCGGGCTGCGCCGGCCGTCCGTACCAGGAATCCTGCGCAGACGGCCCCTGGGGAGGCGCCGCGAGACCGACGGCGGCCATGGCCTGGGCCAACCAGTCGGGCCGGTCGAGCTGCAGGGGCACGAGCTGGTAGCGGGCGGGCCCGAGCGCACCCTGGACCTCCACCTCGAGAAAGCGATCCCGGGTGAGTCTCGCCGACCAGGCGCCCATCAGCGGCAGGTCCTGCCCGCTCCAGCTGCCGGGCGCCGCCGGGCGGATGTCCTGGATCACGACCATGCCCGGCTGGATCTTCAGCACGAACAGGTGCAGCCAGGGATCGACGGCCCAGGCGCGACCGCGCTCGATGCGGATGGTCTTGCCGATGGACGAGATGCTCCAGGTCCCGTCGATGGGCGTCGGCTCCGTCGCCGGGACGGCCGAGTACAGCGGCAGGAACGCCGGAATCTCCGGCACGGTGCCGACACCGGGAACGGTCGCCGCCCCGGCAGGCAGGCCCGTGAGGCCACACAGCACCAGGAGCCACCGCAGGGCGACACGCAGCGCTCCAGCCGGGCTCCGGCTCACGATCGAGTTCATGCTCGAGTCCTCCCTCCGGGCGCGGCGGACCGGTTCCGGCCGCGCGAGGAACGCACGAGGCGTCCCTGGAGACTCAAGCGACGTCGGGACGGAGATCGTCCGAAGAAACGTCTATCAGGACCGGGAAGTCGGGGACGGGGAGGTCGTGGACACCCACACGGGGCAGAATCACAAGCAACTGATAACGATCACGAAAAAAGGTGGGCGTCCAGAGAACCGGCCGGATTATGCACGTGCAGCTTCGATCCAGCCCGCGGACCCAGTCGCTGCCCAAGGCAATCGAGGAGTCCGGGACACCCGCGCGAGAACGAAGAGCAACCTGCTGATAGGGCTCACGAAACCGGATCAACGTCCGGAAATCGAGCCATCACCTCGATGCGCCTTCTGTGGGAGCCCGCTTCAGCGGCGACGAGACCGGATGCTTGCATCGAACGTCCCGCTGCTCAGTCGCCGCTGAAGCGGGCTCCCACAAGGTGCAGCGGAGCGTCGATCGCCAGGCGGGCGACGGGGCAGCCGACGACTGGACTCCAGTACGGGCTCCCTCCGACCCATCGATCACTGCAGCTGTAATGGGATGCTGGATCGGGAACGACCCTCGCGGAATCGACTGCTGCGCGAACGCCTTTCATTTCCATCGTCAGGATGCCCGGCAGACATGTTCTGCGAGCTTCACCTGATCCTTCCGAACCGCGCACTGCTCTAGATGACGAACGGTCGTCACCATGTGGTCTCGAATGACGCAGGTCAATGAGACCCCCCGCTCCGGGGCCGAACGTATCCTGGCGCGCTGCGCTGCATGGGCACGGGTGCATGGAGGAGCCCGATGCGTCGATGGAAGCTCCGACATTTCCCCTGTCCGCATGCGACGCAACGCCTGGCGCGACGCTTCTCCGGCAGCAGGACGGCCGCATCCGCCCCTTGTTCGAAGGAGATCGTCGGATCGCACCCTGCTGGCAAAAGAGGTCAGAGTCATGAAAATCGGGCGAGCACTGCTACTCACGACGCTGCCGGTCGCGTTCACCCTGGCGATCGAAGCCACCGCGGCACCCGCCGGCGGTCCGGGCCCGGGTCCCGGGCCAGCCACGGACGTCACCCGGGATCCGCAGATGGATCGTGACCGGATGATGGATCGCGACCGGATGATGGACCGGGATCGCACCATGGACCGCGACCGGATGACCGATCGGGATCAGACCATGGATCGGGATCGGGACCAGGACCGAGACCGGGATCGTGACAGGGACCGGATCCACACCGACGATGACGGCAATCCGATCTTCGGCGGTTCCTACATGACCGAGCAGGAGCGGGAGCAGTACCGACAACAGCTCCGGAGCGTGCGGAACGAGCAGGAGCGCGAGCAGCTCCGCGCCGAGCACCGCACGCGCATGCAGGAGCGAGCACAGCTCGACGATCAGGGCATGCCGATCTTCGGCGGTCAGCTGATGACCGAGCAGGAACGGTCCCGGTACCGCGAGCAACTCCGCAATGCGCAGAACGAGCAGGAGCGGGAGCGGGTCCGCGCCGAACATCGTGAGCAGATCCGAACTCGCGCCATCGAGCAGGGCGTGGAGATTCCGGAATGAGCTCCGCGATCACGGAGGGCGCCCGGCGATCCCCGGGCGCTGCTTCCCTCCTGATCGGGTGCCTGCTCGCCAGCACGACGACGGTGTGCTCCGCGGCGCCGCTCGCTCGCACCCTCTCTCTCGGCGGGGAGTTCACGAGCGGAGACTACGGAGGAGACGACACCATCGAGGACATCTACGTCCCCCTCACCCTCGGCGTCCGAGGCCAACGGCTCGCGGCTCGCGTCACCGTGCCCTGGGCGTCGGTCACTGCTCCCGAAGGCTCGATCTTCGGCCAGGGGGAGGTCGTTCCGGGCTCCGGCTCGGATCGGACGGAAAGCGGCCTCGGCGACGTTCTCGTCTCCGGCTCGGTGCTGGGGCTCGTGGAACGGGACGCTTTCGTGGTCGATCTGACCGGCAAGGTGAAGCTTCCCACGGCAGACGAGAACGACGGCCTCGGGACCGGGGAAGCGGACTATTCGGCGCAATTCGACGGGTACCTGTACCAGGGTGAACTCGTCTGGTTCGGCACCGTCGGCTACAAGTGGCGCGGGGATCCTTCCGGATTCTCGCTCGACGACACCTGGTTCGCCTCGGGTGGCGGATCCGTCTGGCTGAAGGAGGGCCGACGGGTCGGGGCCAGCCTCAGCTATCGCCCAGAGCTCATCGATGGCGGCAACGAGGCTCTCGATCTCGCGCTCTTCCTGGACACCGCTCTCTCGGCCGACCGCTGGCTCCAGCTCTACGGCCTGGCCGGCCTCGCCGACGGAAGCCCGGACTGGGGCCTCGGCGCGTCGATGACCTTGCGGTTCTGACCCTCGCATGCTCCTTCCCCGGATTTCGGGGAGGGAGCCTGTTCCACCGGCACCGGTGCGGAGCCACGACGAACGCTCGACGTCCCTACGGGCCCGTCCGGGCGCTCTCGTTCAGTGAGGTCGATCGGCTGCGGATCCCCGCCATCCCCAGAGCGCCTTCGCGACGGCGAGAACGAGGAAAGCCCCCGCGAACACGGCGAGCCAGTCTCCGGCATGGAGAGGCGCCAGATGCATCGGCGTCGCGATCCAGGGGATCTGCACCATCGCGACCGTGGTCGCGAACGTCGTTCCGATCGCCACGCGCGGTCCACGCTGGCGCAACGGAGCGAGCACGGCGACCAACGAGGCACTGGAGAGGGTGAGCAGGGCGAGTGCCATCGCCCGGCCGTGTTCCAGGCTGGTCGTCACGGAGCGCGAGTAGCCCGCGGCGAGCAGCAGCGCGAGCAGGGCCCCCACCCCGAGAATCGCGAACCACTCCCGAGGCTCGAAGAATCCTGTCCTCCGCGCCGTGGACGGGGGCATCTCTTCGCCCGCTCCGGGAGGCTCCTGGAACACGAGCAACGCCGTCGGGTGCATGATCAGCTCCAGCCAGACGACGTGCATGGGAAGGTAGAGCAAGGGCTGACCCGCCAGGGGAATCAGGGACGCCGTCAGCACCAGCGGCACGTGCATCATCAACAGGTAGGCGAAGCTGTGCCGCAGACTCGCGAAGAGCCTGCGCCCCTCCGCGATCGCGCCGACGATCGTACGGAAGTTGTCGTCCAGCAACACGATGGAAGCCAGATCGCGTGCACTCTCGGTCCCCCGCTCGCCCATCGCGATCCCCACGTCCGCCGCCTGGAGCGCAGGGACGTCATTCACTCCGTCCCCCGTCACGGCCACGATCTCTCCTTGCGCACGCAGCGCACGGACAATGGCGAGCTTCTGGGACGGCACTGCCCGTGCGACGACGTCGACCCCCTGCAGCCGTCCCTGAAGACCTTCCGCTTCCGGATCCAGGGCATCAGCGAGACGCAGCCGGGGCTGCTCTCCTCCGAGACCGATCCTCCGAGCGACCGCCTCTGCCGTGGCCGGATGGTCACCCGTGATCATGAGAACGCGCACGCCCGCGCGTCGACACGCGCACACGGCTTCCGTGACCCCTTCGCGGATCGGGTCCTCGAAGGCGACGAGGCCAGCGAAGCGCCAGGGTCCCGTCGGCTCGAGGCCGTCCGGAGCGGAAGCGGGCAGCTCGAGCACCGCACAGCCGATCACCTTGTAGCCACCCGCCGACAGTCGTTCGGCCGCCGCCAGGCCGGACTCGGCCGCCTGACCGCCGCCCTCACACAGTCCGAGCACGAGCTCCGGAGCGCCCTTGGTCACCGCCCGACGAGAGCCGTCCGGATCGCCCAGGATCGCGGTCTCGCGCTTTCTCGCCTCGGTGAAGGGAAAGACCGCCACGCGGTCCGGTAGCACCCCGAGCCGGCGACTTCGCGCGTGCTCGAGGATCGCAGCGTCCATGGGATCTCCGCTCTCCGCTCGTGCCGCACCCGCCGCAACCCGCAGCAGGGCCTCCGCTTCCGTGCCTGCGGCGGGTTCCAGCCGCGCAACGGTGAGCCGCCCTTCCGTGATCGTGCCCGTCTTGTCGGTGCAGATCGTCGTGACCCGGCCGATGTTCTCGACCGCGACGCCTCGTCGCACCAGGGCCCGCCGTCGGGCCAGCCGATACACGCCGACTCCGAGATAGAAGGTCAGCGCGATCGGAAACTCCTCGGGCAGCGCCGCCACGGCGAGCGTGACCGCACTGAGCAGAGCATCGATCGGCCCGTGTCCCTGGAGCAGGCGCACCGCCGCGAGCATTCCGCAGAAGGCCACCGCCGCCGCCAAAAGACGGGAGACCAGCCGAGCGACGCTCGTTTGCAGGGGCGTACGCGCGGAGTCGCCGAGCTGCGCGCTGCGGGCGATCTCGCCATAGAGCGTCCCCGCTCCCGTGTGAATGAGGCGGACGCGCGCCGAGCCGGTCAGCAGGCGGGTCCCCGCAAGGACCCAGTTCGCAGCGTCGATGGTGCTCGTCTCCAGCGGAATTCCGGCTTCCAGTGGCTCCTTCCGCACGGGCCAGGACTCGCCGCTGAGACTCGATTCGTCGACTTGCACGTCCGTTCCCGCCTCGAGGAGACCGTCTGCGGGGAACCACTGGTCCGCTTCGACGAGCACCAGGTCTCCGGGCACGAGTTCGTCTGCGCGCACGGTTCGCACGGCTTCCCCGCGCAGGACCCGCGCCCGGGTAGCGAGTCGCTGGGCGAGGCCTCGCGTGGAGGCGATCGTCCGCCGATGGAGAAAGGCGTCCATCGCGAACAGGGGCAGTACGGCGAGGAGGAGGACCAGCGCCTCAGCGAGCTCGTCGATCAGCAGATAGAGCCCGCTGCTCCCGAGCAGGAACCAGAGCATCGGGTCGCGCAGCGTGTCGCGGAAGGGGCGCGTCCATCCACGGTCCTCGTCGGGCAGGACGCGATTGGGACCGAAGCGCTCGCGCCTGCGCTCCGCCTCCTGTTCGGTGAGCCCCCCTCCTCCGCTGCCTCGCGGAGGCAGATGATCCATCGGGACTGGACGCTGCATCGCCCTGTGCCTTCAAGCGCTCTCGGGGAGACGGCCGCAGGCATCCGAGGTTCGAGGCGGGGCCGCAGCCGGATTATGCACGTGTGGCTTCGATCCAGCCCGCGGACCCAGTCGCTGCGAAAGGCAATGGCCAGGGTCCTGCAGATCCGCGGCAAGGCAGGTCGCTTCGTGAAGAGGCCCCCGCCGAAACGACGACCGGCCCCGGCACCCCCGAGGCGACCATGCCTGGAGGGTTGGTGCCATCACGCTCCGGCCCACGGGCCCGGAAGGAGCCCGCGGGGCCACCTGTGGATCACATCGCCTTCATGAACCGCCCGGACATCTGCAGGTAGCCGCCCGGATCGGGATGCTCCGCCCAGACCGCCTTCCACTCCGGGCTCGCCAGCGTGTCGCGGAAGCCCCTGGCCCGCGCCTCCAGATCCGGCCAGCGGAGGATCCAGGTGACGTTCGCCGCGCCGAGCGGCGAATCGAACGGCTGCGCGCCGGTGATCTCCGGGGGGATGCCCTGGTCGACCCAGAAGCCGAGCACGTCCATGTGCGCGCGGAGCACCGGAACGGCCTTCTCGGCCCAGGCGAGGTAGGCCTCGAAGAGGTCCGGGCGATAGTGGTAATCGCGGATCTCGAAGAGCATGTCAGGGACCCTCAGCGCTGGGAGGCGATGTAGGCGAAGAAGTCCTCGCGGTTCGCCTCGGCGTCCGCGTC
>JAZBPF010000135.1:0-4040 GCA_036351515.1 Pseudomonadales bacterium
CGCGGCTGAAGCCAGCTCCCACAGTGGCCGTGGCTCCGCCCAAGGTGGAAGCTAGCTTCAGCTTCGACGGCTTCGGCCGGGCGCGTCGTCGCGGCTGAAGCCAGCTCCCACAGTGACCGTGGCTCCGCCCATGGTGGGAGCGAGCTTCAGCTGCGACGGCTTCGGCCGGGCGCGTCGTCGCCGCTGAAGCGGGCTCTCACAGGAGGCGGGCAACGGCGCCCTTTCCCTCGCTTCGGCGAACGCCGATCATCGGCCGCTGGCCGGGCGCCCGCAGACCGCTCCATGACGACGACGCTCCCCCACCACGGCGACACGGAGACCGCGCCGCTGCACCGCGCGCTCGGCCTGCGCGACCTCGTGCTCTTCTACATCGCGTCCATCGTCTCGCTTTCGTCCCTCGCGCAGGTCGCCCAGTTCGGCTTCGCCTCGATCACGCTCTTCGCCGCCGCGATCGTGACCTTCCTGATCCCGAGCGGGCTCGTGGTGGCCGAGCTGCACGCGCGCATGCCCGAGGAAGGTGGCCTGTACCGCTGGACGCGCGCCGCCTTCGGCGAGACCCACGGCTTTCTCGCGGCCTGGAGCTACTGGATCGCGAACATCGTCTGGCTGCCGACGGTGGTGCTCCTGGTCTCCGTCTCCGTGCTCTACGTGTTCGGACCAGACGCCCTTCCCCTCGGCGAATCCGCCCTCTACAACGCCACCACGTGCCTTGCGATCCTGTGGGCGGTGACCGGCCTCAACCTCGTGGGCATGGAGCGCGCAAAGTGGATCCAGAACGTCGGCGGCGCCGCGTCCTGGGGCGTCGTGCTCCTGCTCCTCGTGGTGGCCGCGCTCTACGCGGGCGAGTTCGGCAGCGCCCACGCGCTCACGGCCGGGGCCTTCGTCCCCGACCTCACGGACAGCGCGACGCTCGGCTACTTCGCCGTGGTGGCCTTCTGCTTCGGCGGCCTCGAGCTCGCGCCGATCCTCGCCGGGGAGATCGCGGCCCCGCGCCGCACCGTGCCCCGCGCCATCGTGATCGCGTCCGCGTGCGTGGGCGTGATCTACGTGGTGGGCACGCTGGCCCTCGTGGTCGCGTTGCCCGAGGGCGAGATCGGGGTCATCGACGGCGTCGCCCAGGCCTTCGCTGCCGTGGACACGGCTCTCGGGATCCCGGGCCTCGACGCCCTCGGCGCCGCCCTCGTAGCCCTCTCGACGCTCGGGCTCTTCGGCGCCTGGCTCACGGGCACGGCGCGCATCCCCTTCGTGATCGGCCTCGCCCACTACTTCCCCGACGCCTTCGCGAAGGTGCATCCGGTGCACGGATCGCCCTGGGTCTCGCTCCTCGTGCAGGCCACGTTGCTCACGGTCATGCTGCTCATGGCCGTGGCGGGCTCGACGGTCGAGGAGGCCTTCCTCGTCCTCCTCGACATGTCGATCATCCTGTACTTCGTGCCCTTCCTGTACCTGTTCGCGGCCTTCGCCCGGCTCATGCTCGTGGCGCCGCCCGGCGACGGTCTGGTGCGCTTCTTCGAGCGCGGCCGGGGCGCCGTGCTGCTCGTCGCCGGCGCGGGCTTCGCCACGACGCTGCTCGCGACGATCGTCTCGTCCGTGCCCACGAAGGACGTGGAGGATCCGGACGTCTTCGTGCTCAAGGTCGTGGGCGGCGCCGCGGTGCTGCTCGGCCTCGGGCTCGTGGTCTTCGCGCGCGGCCGCCGCGCCGCATTGCAGCGAGCACGCCACGATGCGACCTGATCCGCTCCGGGCCCTCGGGGACGTGCGCTTCGCGCCCTACTGGCTGGACGCGCCGGAGCGCCCTGCCCCCCTGCCCGCCCTCGACGGCGATCTCGAGGTGGACCTGCTGATCGTCGGGGGCGGCTTCACCGGGCTCTGGGCGGCGCTGCTCGCGAAGGAGGCGGATCCGGAACGCCGCGTCGTCCTCGTCGAGGCCGATCGCATCGCCTGCGGCGCCAGCGGACGCCCCGGCGCCATCGTCTCCAGCTCCGTGATGCACGGCCTCGCGAACGCCGCCCGCACCTATCCCGAGGAACTCGACGTCCTCGAGCGGCTCGGTCGGGAGAATCTCGAGGGGCTGCGCGCCACGCTCGCGAGGCATCGCATCGCCTGCGACGAGGACTGGGGGGGCGAACTCACCGTCGCGATCGGAGACGCGGCGGTCCCCGGACTCGAGGACGAGTGCGCGCTGCACCGGCGGCACGGGCACGACGTGGCCTTCCTCGACGCGACGGCGGTGCGCGAGGAGATCGACTCGCCCCTGTTCACGGCAGGCCTCTGGAACCGCGGCGGCTGCGGCACCGTGCATCCGGCGAAGCTCGCCTGGGGGCTTCGCGACGCCACACGCGGCCTCGGCGTCGAGCTCTTCGAGCACACCCCGCTCCGGGGGATCGAGCGCGACCGCGGGGAGCTGCGGGTGCACACGCCCGACGGGCGGATCCGCACCCGGCGCGTCCTGCTCGCCACGAACGCCTTCGCCGCCGGAGACCGACGCATCCGCCGGCGCGTGGCCACCGTGCGCGACCGCATCCTCGTGACCGAGCCGCTCACGGACGAGCAGCGTGCACGCATCGGCTGGGTGAACCGTCAGGGCGTCTACGACACGCGCACGCAGCTCAACTACATGCGCCTGATCCGCGATCCCGCGGGCGGCGGCCGGATCCTCTTCGGCGGCAAGCTCGCCTACGGCTTCGGCGACGCCACGAGCGCGCCGCCGGACTTCGAGCGCCGCACCTACGAGAGCCTCGCGGCCGCCTTCCTGCGCACCTTCCCGCAGCTCGCCGACGTGCGCTTCAGCCATGCCTGGAGCGGCCCGATTGCACTCACGAC
Organism: Pseudomonadales bacterium; assembly: GCA_036351515.1. GTDB lineage: Bacteria > Pseudomonadota > Gammaproteobacteria > Pseudomonadales > Azotimanducaceae > JAZBPF01. Next base: position 2,824 of record JAZBPF010000135.1, read on the forward strand.
GCGCATGGCGGTGCACTTCCAGCGCTACCACGGCGGCGACGTCGTCTGGGCCGGGGGCTACTCGGGCTTCGGGGTCTCCGCGAGCCGCTTCGGTGCCCGCGTGGGGCTCGCCGTGCTCGATCGGGAGGACCGGCCCGAGACGCGGATGCGCTTCGCTCGCGAACTGCCGTCCTGGATTCCGCCGGAGCCCTTCCGGGGCCTCGGCGCCGCGCTCACGCTCTACGCCCTCGACACGGCCGACGCGAAAGGCGGCTGGCGCCGGCCCTGGCTGCGTCTCGTGCAGGCGCTCGGCTTCCCGCTGCACTGACGAGCGTCACGGGCCGCATTCGATCTTCCGGGAGCGGGGCTCTAGGCTGTGCGCTCGCCCCCCGGAACGTGGAGAGTCCCCCATGCGTCGATTGCTGCTTCCCCTGGTGCCGTGCCTGGCGCTCGCCGGTCCCCTCGCCCAGGCGGCCGATGGCGAGCCCCCCGGGAGGCTCTATCTGTTCGCGGACCTCGCCTGGCGTTCCATCGACGTGGACGGCAGCGACTTCGACGCCTTCACGCTCGACCGTCTGGACACGCTCGGCCTCTCCGCGATGGCCTCGCCCGGCAGCCTGAACGAGGACGACCCGAGCTGGCAGATCGCCGCGGGCTGGCGCCTGACCGAGCGCTTCGCCCTCGAGTTCGGCTACACGGACTACGGTAGCGTCGGCTACGACACGACCCTGACCGCATCGGGCTCCGTGGACGACGTGACCTTCGACGGCGCCGCCGGATCCGTCGACGCGACCGTGGACGCCGCCGGGGTGAGCTTCTCCGTGGTCGGTCGCCAGCCGGTGACCCGGGCCCTCGACGTCTATGCCCGCCTCGGGATCGTCCACACCCTCATCGACAACCGCGGGAGCGCCCGCTTCCAGCAGGGCAGCGGCGAGAGCGCGCAGAGCCTCGCCCGCGACATCGGCAACTCGGGGAGCGACCAGAGTCTGGCCTGGGGTGTCGGTGCCGCCTGGCGCCTCGACGACGGTCTCGAATTGCGCCTCGACTACGGCGGCGTCGGGCAGCTGGGCGGCAGCGGACCGGTGGACGACGCCGGGTTGCAGCGGCTCGCCGCGGGGATCGTCTACTCCCTCTGATCCGGAACGGCGACGCCCGGGCTCACCCGCGGCCCACCACCGCCCCGTCCTCCGGGGCGCAGAAGCCGCCCCGGTCCCCGGAGCTGAGCCAGGCCCCGAGCG
>JAZBPF010000136.1:0-13090 GCA_036351515.1 Pseudomonadales bacterium
CCCGCACTACGCGGGCGTGCTCTCGGAGCGGGTGGTCACCGTCGCCACGCTCCTCGCGGACGCGGGCTACCACACCTACCTGAGCGGCAAGTGGCACCTCGGCCACGGCCCCGGCGAACTCCCCGTCGATCGGGGCTTCGAGCGCTCCGTCACCATGGCCGACACGGGCGCGGACAACTGGGAGCAGAAGCCCTACCTGCCCATCTACGAGCAGGCGAACTGGTTCGAGGACGGCGAGCGGCTCACGCTGCCGGAGGACTTCTACTCGTCCACCTACCTCGTGGACCGCATGATCGAGTTCATCGACGCCGGCCTCGACGACGGCCGTCCCTTCTTCGCCTACCTGCCGTTCCAGGCCGTGCACATTCCCGTGCAGGCACCCCGGGCCTGGACGGAGCGCTACCTCGGCACCTACGACGACGGCTGGGACGTGCTCCGCGCCGAACGGCTCGCGCGCGCCATCGCCCGCGGGATCGTCCCGGCGGACACGGCCCTGCGGCGCATGGAGACCACCGACGCCTGGGCGTCGCGCTCGGCGGAAGAACGCCGCCTGCTCGCGAAGCGCATGGCCGTGTACGCGGGCATGGTCTCGGCCATGGACACGGAGATCGGCCGGCTCGTCGCGTTCCTCGAGGCGCGGGGCGTGGCCGACGACACGGTCTTCGTCGTCACCTCCGACAACGGTCCCGAGGCCGCCGGCGGGGACGCGCGCGGCGGCCTGCTCGGCGGGCTGGGCCTGCGCCTGCAGGGCTACCGGACGGACTACGAGACCCTCGGCGAGCGCGGCAGCTTCAACCTCATCGGCGACGACTGGGCGAGCGCCGCGGCGTCGCCACTCGCCTTCTACAAGATGCGCACCGGGGAGGGCGGGCTGCGGGTCCCGCTCGTGATCGCCGGCGTCGACGCCCCGGTTGGCCCGCCGCGCACGAACGCCTTCGCCTGGGTGACGGACCTCGCGCCCACGGTCCTCGAACTCACGGGCGTCGCGCCGCCCGGCCCGCGCTACGGCGGTCGCCCCGTGGAGCCCCTCGTGGGGCGCAGCCTGCTGCCGCTCCTGCGCGGGGAGGCCGAGCGCGTGCACCCGCCGGACGAGCCCATCGGGCACGAGCTCGCCGGCAACGCTGCGCTGTTCCTCGGCGATCACAAGCTCCTGCGCGTGGTCGAGGCGCCCGGCGACGGCGCCTGGCACCTCTACGACATCGTCCGCGATCCCGGGGAGACCCGGGACCTCCGCGAACTCGAGCCGGAACGCTTCGAGCACATGCTCGCGCTCTACGCGGCCTACGAGGCCGAGCACGGGGTGCTGCCGATGCCCGCGAACTACTCGCAGCTCCGCCAGGCCTGGCTCGGGGGGCTGCGCGACCGCTTCCGGGAGCCGCTCCTGTGGATCCTGCTCTGGATCCTCTACCTCGTGCCCTTCGCCGTCTGGTGGCGCGTCCGCGAGCGCGCGGTGCGGGCGTGATCCGCGGCGTCGCCGCGCTCGTCGTCATCCTGATCGCCGGGTGCGGGGAGACCCCGCCGGAGCCCGCAGGGCCGCCCCGGTACCTCGGCTCGGAGTCCTGCGGCGGCTGCCACGAGGCGATCGTCGAGCGCTGGCGCGGTTCGCATCACGCCCGGGCGCTCCGGCCGGTCGACGCCGGGGCGCTGCTCGATGGCGCGCAGGAGCGAAGGGTCGAGCGGCCGGGTTCCGTGACGACGCTCCGTCGGGACGCTGACGCCCTGTTCGTCGAGGAGCACTACGCCGACGGCACGCGCCTCGCGGGCCCCGCGGCCTGGCGGATCGGCGTCGAGCCCCTCGAGCAGCTGCTCGTGGCCTTCCCCGACGGCCGCCTTCAGCCCCTGCGCGCCGCCCGCGACGCAGCCGGCGAGTGGTTCGATCTCCTCGGCGACGAGGCCATCGCCCCCGACGATCCGCTGCACTGGGCCGGTCCGGGGCAGAACGCGAACCACCAGTGCCTCGACTGCCACGTGACGGCCTTCGAGAAGCGCTTCGATCCCGGGGCCGGCGCCTTCGCGACCCGCTGGGCCGAACCCGCCGTCGGCTGCGAGGCCTGCCACGGCCCCGGCTCCGCACACGTGGCGGCCGCCCGCCGCGATCCGGCGGCCGTGCCTCGTTGGCGCGTCCCGTCCGACCGCGCCCTCGATCGCTGCGCGGCCTGCCACAGCCGACGTTCGCTCCTCGCCGAGGGCTTCCGGCCCGGCGACGCCTTCCTCGACCACTACCAGCCCGCGCTCCTCGAGGAAGGTCTCTACCACGCCGACGGAGCCGTGCAGGACGAGGTCTACGTCTGGGGATCCTTCCTGCAGAGCCGCATGCACCGCCAGGGCGTCGTCTGCGGCGACTGCCACGACCCGCACGCGGCGGGCACCGAGCCCCTCGGTGACGCCGTCTGCCTGCGCTGCCACGGTCCCGCGCCGCCGGAGCGCTTCCCGACGCTCGTGGCGGGGCGCTACGACGACCCCTCGCATCACGGGCACGTGCAGGATTCGCCGGGCGCACGCTGTGTCGCCTGCCACATGCCGGCGCGGACCTTCATGACCCTGGACGTGCGCCACGATCACTACTTCCGCGTGCCTCGGCCGGACCTGGCGCGAAGGCTCGGCGTCCCGGACCCCTGCACGGATTGTCACCGGGACCGCGATCCCGCCTGGGCGGAGGCGGCCCTGCGGGCGCGCGGCGCGCTGCCTGCGGAAGCGGCTCTGGAGCCGGCGCGGGTGCTCGCGGACGCTCGCAGCGCCGCGCCCGGCGCCGTCGCGGGCCTGCTCGCGCTCGCGGCGGACAGGACGGAGCCGGAGCTGCGCCGGGCGACGGCGCTGTCACTCCTCGCCCCGTACGGGGAACCCGCGGTCGACGCGGCGCTGGCGGACGCGCTCGCAGAGGGGGATCCGCTCCTGCGGATCGGCGCGCTGCGGGGCCTCGCGGGCCGCGCGCCGGAGCTCCGCTGGCGCCTTGCGGCGCCGTTCCTCGACGCGCCCCTGCGGGCCGTGCGGCACGAAGCCGTCCTCGCGCTCGCGGATCTGCTCCGGGCGCCGCTGCCCCCCGAGAACCGCACGGGGCTGCGGGTCGCCGTCGACCGCTGGGTCGCCGAGATGCAGGTGAACGCCGACCGCGCGGATACGCACGTGAACCTCGCCATCGTCCACGCCCGCGCCGGCGACGCGGCCGCCGCCGAGCGGGCCCTGCGATCGGCGCTGGCGCGCGATCCCCGGAGCGTCCCCGCCCTCGTGAACCTCGCGGACCTCCTGCGCGCCACGGGTCGGGACCGGGAGGCCGGAGAACGCCTCGCGCAGGCGCGGTCCCTCGCACCGGAGGATCCGACGGTCGCGCACGCCCGGGCGCTCTGGTTCGTCCGTCAGGGGCGCCTCGAGGAGGCGCTGCCGCTGCTCGCCGAGGCGGCGGCCGCGGCGCCGAGGAACGCGCGCTACGCCTTCGTCCATGCCGTCGCCCTCGACTCCGCCGGTCGCAGGGACGAGGCGATCGCGGTGCTGGAGGACACGCTGGCGCGCTTTCCCGCGGACGGTGACGTGCGCACCGCCCTCGCGTCGCTGCGCACGGGAGCCGCTCCGTGAGGACTTCGCCGACTGCGTCGGCTTCCCACGGGCCTCGTCGTCGCTTCGCCGGTGCGCGCAAGCTTCGATCGATCCGGCGGCCCTAGTGACGCTTCGTGCGTCTCGCATCACGCACTGCGTGCGCCTTCCACCAGGCCCGTGGGAAGCCGACGCAGTCGGCGATCGACCGCATCCGCGGCGGATCGACGCCGGCTCGCGACCGAAGTCTGCTCCCTCACTGGCCGTGCCGCCCCACCTGTGGGAGCCGGCTGCAGCGGCGACGGCCACGGCGAACGCAGCGGTCGCGACTGAAGTCTGCTCCCACAGTGGCCGTGCCACACCGCCTGTGGGAGCCGGCTTCAGCGGCGACGTCCACGGCGACCGGCAGCGTCGACGCTGAAGCCGGCACCCGCAGGGAGCGGAGGTCGCGGGAAGCCCCCTCAGTCCCGCTCCCGTGCCGCCGGAGCCGTGATCATCGCGTCGACCATCTCCACGAGGTCGTCGACGAAGGCGCGGGCCGCGCGGCTGGCGAAGGAGCCTTCCTCCCGGGCCCAGCGGGACAGGGACGTGAGCGCGAAGCGCCGCGCGAGTTCGAGCCGGCGGCGGCGGACCGGCAGGGGGAGGTGCGCGAGGGCGGGCGCGACCCGGCGCTGCGCCGGGGTTCCCGGCGGCGCGATGTCCAGGCGTGCGACGAAGTCGACGAACTCGGCGCGGGGCATGGTCGCGAGCTCCGCGAGGGCCTGCAGGTACGCGACGAAGCCCGGATCGTCGCGGGCCAGGTCCGCGATCGTCTCGAACTGCACCCGGGCGAGGTCGCGGATGCGGATCGCACGCTCCTGCGCCAGCAATGCGTCGAGCCGCGGGCGACGCAGCCCCTCGATCTGTTCCATGCGGCGCGCATGAATCGCCGCCACCAGCCCGTCCCGTCCGCCGAAGTGGTACTGCAGGGCCGATTCGTTGCGCTGCCCGGCGGCGCGGAGGATCGCCCGCGTCGGCGTGTGCGAGAACCCGTCGCGGGCGAACAGGCGCTCGGCGGCGTCGAGGATGCGCGTGCGGGTGTCGGTGGCGGGCTCCGGGTTCATGCGCCGATTGTAGCCATGAAGCGGTTAATGGAATACATTAATCGCGGAGGAGAGGCGCCATGACCGCATCGCCACGATCGATCCCGCCCCGGGCGCCCGGCACGCGCCTGAAGGCGTGGTTCATGGGCCGCGTCGCGAGTGCCGAGGCGGAACGCCGCCGGCAGCGCCGCGGCCGTCGGCGCCGGCGGGGCGAGGGTCCCCGCATCGAGTACTTCCACCAGCTCGACGACCCCTTCTCCTTCCTCGCCGTGCAGCGCCTCGACGCCCTCGCCGCCGCCTGGGACGTCGCGATCGTCCCGCACCTCGTCCCGCCACCGACCGGCGCCTGGCTCGGGGACGTCGAGCGGCAGCCGCGCTGGGCCCTCGCCGACGCTCGGGACGTCGCCCCGTTCTTCGGCGTCGAGCCCCCGGGACCGGTGCGACCCGGCGCCGAGGCCTGCCTCGCCGCCGCGGCCCGCCTCGCGCAGGCGCCGCCGTCGCGCTTCGCGCAGCAGGCGCTCGAGCTCGGCCGCGGGCTCTGGAACGGCGCCGTGCTGCCCACACCGTCGCCGGCCGAGCGGGCCGACGCGGAAGGAGCGCTCGCCCGCGGCGCGGCCCGGCGCGATCGCCTCGGCCACTACGCCGGCGCCCTGTTCCACTTCGACGGGGAGGGGTACGGGGGCCTCGATCGGCTCCCGCACCTCGAGGAGCGGCTCGCGCGCGAGGGCTTCGCCCGCGGCGGCGCCGGCGCACCGGTGGTCCCCACGCCGACGCCGGAGCCCCTGGCCGGACGCGACGCCTCGCAGGTCACGCTCGAGGTCTTTCCGTCCCTGCGTTCGCCCTATACCGCGGTGTCGTTCCGGCGCGCCCTCGATCTCGCGGACCGCACCGGCGTGCACCTGTGGCTGCGGCCGGTGATGCCCATGATGATGCGGGGCGTTCCGGCTCCGCGCCGCAAGCAGCTCCACATCCTGTCCGACGCCGCCCGCGAGGGTCGGCGCCACGGGGTCGCCATCGGCCGCCCCGTGGATCCCTTCGGCGAGCCGGTGCGCCGCGCCCTGTCGCTCTGGTCCTGGGTCGACGAGGCCGGGCGCGGCGCCGAGTTTCTCGCGGCGTACCTCGACGCCGCCTGGCTCGAGGGGCTCGACGTCACCCGCGACGAGGGGTTGCTCGAGGTGGTGCGGCGCGCCGGCCTCGATCCGGCGGAGGCGGAGCCGCGCATCGGCACGGACGCCTCCGACGCGGTCCTCGCGGAGAACCTCGAGGCCATGCTCGGCGCCGGCCTCTGGGGCGTGCCGAGTTTCCGCGTGAGCGACGGCGATGCACCGCCGCTCGCCTGCTGGGGTCAGGACCGGCTCTGGCGCATCGAGACGGAGATCGCGCGCCGGGCGCGCGCCCTGCACGGGGAGGAGTCCACATGAAGGTCGTCAACGAGGTGATGCCGTCGGACGCGGATCGGATCGCGGCCATGCAGGAACGCGGGCCCGACGGCCCGATCGTGATGGTGAACCTGCTGAAGTTCCGCGAGCACGCGGCCTATCCACCGGACCATCCGCATGCGAAGGCCGGCCTCACGGGCCGCGAGGCCTACGCGCGCTACGCTGCGGCCGTCACGGAGCTCCTGCCGAAGTTCGGCGGCCGGGCCCTCTGGGCCGGGGACGTCACCTTCCTCGCGCTGGGGCAGGTCGAGGAGCTCTGGGACGAGGTGGCACTCGCCGAGTACCCGGACCGCGCCGCCCTCTGGGCCATGTCCACCTCGCCGGAATGGCAGGCGATCTCCGTGCACCGCAGCGCGGGCCTCGCCGGCCAGCTGAACCTCGAGACCACGCCCCTCGCGGGCTTCGGCGGAGGCTGAATCGTGCGCGTCCTCCTCGTCTCCCTCGCCGGGCTCGCGCTCCTGGGCAGCGTCGCCTGGTCCCAGCGTCTCGACCTGCTCCTCTGGGCGGCGCCCAGGCTCCTCGAGCTGCGCCAGCCCGTGGGGCCGCACGAACCCGTCGTCTGGCCCGCGGGGCCGGCCGAGGCCGAGACTCCGCCGGCGGAGCGCCCGCCGAACGTCGTCCTCATCCTCGCCGACGATCTCGGTTTCAACGACGTCTCCTTCGGAGGCGGCGGCGCCGCGGACGGGACCGTGCCCACGCCGAACATCGACGCCATCGCCCGCGAGGGCGTGGTGTTCGAGAACGGCTATGCGGCCAACGCGGTCTGCGCCCCGTCCCGCGCCGCGATCCTCACCGGCCGCTACGCCACGCGCTTCGGCTTCGAGTACACGCCGGCCTTCCGCATCGGCGCCGTCATCGCCGAGTGGGCCAACGAGGGACGGCCCCCGGCCCTGCAGACCCACGTGAATCACGACACGCTGGCCGACCTGCCGAGCATGGAGTACCTCGGCATGCCCCCGGAGGAGATCACGGTCGCGGAGCTCCTCCGCGAGGCGGGCTACCGGACCGGGCACATCGGCAAGTGGCACCTCGGCGGCACGAACGGCATGCGCCCGGAGGACCAGGGCTTCGACGACAGTCTCTACCTGGCGGGCATGTCCTACCTCCCGCCGGACTCGCCGGAAGTCGTCAACGCGCGGATCCCCGACGACATCGACCGCATGGTCTGGGCGTCCGCCCAGTACGCGGCCCAGTTCAACGGCGGGCCGACCTTCGAGCCCGGCGGCTACCTCACGGACTGGTACACGGACGAGGCGCTCGCCTTCCTGGACGCCAACCGCCACCGGCCGTTCTTCCTGTATCTGGCGCACTGGGGCGTGCACAACCCGCTGCAGGCGCTGAAGTCCGATTACGATGCCCTCGCGCACATCGAGGACCACGACCTGCGCGTCTACGCCGCCATGATCCGCGCCCTCGACCGCAGCGTCGGGCGCATCCTCGAGCGCCTGGAGGATCTCGGGCTCGCGGAGAACACCCTCGTGCTCTTCAGCTCGGACAACGGCGGCGCCGGCTACCTGGGCCTCGACGACCTGAACGCGCCCTACCGCGGCTGGAAACTCACGCACTTCGAGGGCGGCACGCACGTGCCCTTCTACGCGCGCTGGCCCGCGCGCATCCCCGCCGGCACCCGCTTCGACGCCCCGGTCAACCACATCGACCTGATGCCGACGATCGTCGCCGCAGCGGGCACGGCACCCCCGCAGGACCGGGTGATCGACGGCGTCGACCTCCTGCCCTTCGTCACGGGGGAGGCGCTCGCGGGGGCGGTGCCGCACGAGACCCTGTTCTGGCACCAGGGCTACCTGCAGACCGTGCAGCACGGCGGCTGGAAGCTCATCACCGAGGGTCGCACGGGACGGCGCTGGCTCTTCGACCTCTCCGCCGATCCCACGGAGCAGCGCGACCTCTCCGCCGAGCGCCCGGGGCAGGTGGAGGAACTCGAGGCCCTGCTCGCCGCGCACGACGCCGAGCAGGCGGAGCCCCGCTGGCCCGGGATCATCGAGATCCCCGTGCGCATCGACCGGACGACCCAGGATCCGTACGAGCCCGGCGAGGAGATCGCGTTCTTCCCGAACTGACGCGGGCTCGAGGCCGGACGATCGCGTAGCATGCGGCGCCGAACGCGTTCCCCGCCCGGCCCCGGAGCCTCGCCCATGCCCGTCACCCTCGTCCACGGCGTCGCCGCTCTCGCCGACGCCCACGAGCTGTTCCTCGTGGACCAGTGGGGCGTGCTCCACGACGGGCATCGCCTCTATCCCGGCGCGGCCGACGCGCTCCGGGGGCTGAAGGACGCGGGACGGACCGTGATCCTGCTGTCGAACTCGGGCAAGCGTCCCGGAGCCTCCGGGGACCGGCTGCGGCAGCTCGGCATCGAGGCGTCGCTCTACGATGCGGTCGTCACCTCCGGCGGCCAGCTCCACGACGCGCTGGCGCGGGCCGACGCCGCGCCCTACGACGCCCTCGGCGAGCGCGTGTTCGTCTTCGCCTGGGACGACGACCGCGGCCTGCTCGAGGGACTTCCCTACCGCGAGGTCACGGACCTGCGCGAGGCGGACTGGATTCTCTGCGCCGGCGTCGACCGTCCCGATCTGGCGGCCTACGCCGAGGACCTCGCGCTGGCGCGGGAACGGGGGCTGCCGTTGCTGGTGGCCAACCCCGACTTCGTCACCGTCGCCCCGGACGGCAGCCTGCAGCTCTGCCCGGGCTCCATCGCCCGCGCCTACGAGGAGCAGGGCGGCATCGTGCACTGGCACGGGAAGCCCACGGCGGGGATCTACGAAGCCTGCCGGCGCATCGGCGGCAGCGGGCCCGCCATCGGCATCGGCGACTCCCTGCACCACGACGTGGCCGGCGCCGCGGAAGCGGGCATGGCCACGCTCCTGGTCACGGGAGGCATCCACGCCGAGGAGCTGCCCGTCGATCCCGACGCGGAAGCGGTGGAGGCGCTCGCCCGGCGCCTCGGGACCCCGGTACCCGACTACGCTTCCTTCCGCTTCCGCTGGTGACCGAGCCGCCGGGCAGGCGGCGGGTCCTGCGCGGAGACTGCGAAGGACTCGTGCGCCGCTGCGATCGATCCGATCCGCACGCGGAGTCCGGGAGACGACGCAGGCGCGGGGGTGTGGGCCAGGGCGCGCTCCTGCGCGACCGCTCCCGCCGGGACCTTCTCGAGATCGCCCTCGCCCCGGCGTTCCTCGAGCCGCACGTCTACAGGATCGAGGCACTCACCAGAACCATCGCGTTTCCGGTGGCGCCCTCGCTCCATCCGGGGGATCCACGGTTCCTGCTCGGCCTCGTGCCGCGGGTGATCGGACTCGGGGCCCATTCCATCGTCCTCCATCGGCGCTGATCACGGCCCGATCAGGATCTCCTGGCTGTTCGCGGGCAGATCGAAGGTCATGTAGTCGTCCGTGAGCACCACGTCGCCGGGCAGATCCCGACGCCAGATGCGTTCCAGGAGTGCGTTCGCCGGCGCCGGCACCAGGTGGTAGAAGGCGAGCTGGCGCACACCCCCGCGCTCGGCCATCTCGACCATCGAGCGGATGCTGGCGTGGTAGTCCTGGATGTCGAAGAAGATCTTCGCGCGGCGCGGCTGGTCGTTGTCGCGTGCGGCCTTCTCCATGGCCTGCACGATGGGCGTGGACAGGCCGTCGGAGAGCAGCAGGTCCGCGTTCCTCGCGGCGGCTTCGAGACCTTCGGTGACGATCGTGTCGCCGGTGACGACCACGGAGCGGCCGCCGTAGTCGAAGCGGTAGCCGACCGCCGGTGCGACCGGTGCGTGATTGACGGGAAACGCGGTGATCACGAGCCCGTTCTCGTCCAGGACCACGCCGGCCTCGATCGTGCGCGCCTCGAGTACGCCGAGCTTCGGCGGCAGCAGCGAAGCGCCGTGGTGCGCGACCCGATAGCTGTTGTCGAGCGCGTAGGTGCGATTCAGCCCGGACACGACCGCTTCCACGCCCCCCGGCCCGATGACCTGGAGCGGCGCCGGGCGGCCGGCCACCCAGGAGAGGAGGTTGAACTCGGGAATGTCGGCGATGTGGTCGGAGTGGTAGTGCGTGATCAGCAACGCGCGAAGGTGCTCGAGCGCGAGCCCTCCCATCGAAGCGACGCCCGCGGAGGCGGCGCCGGCGTCCACCACGAAAATGCGCTCGTCGACGAGCACCGCCACGCAGGCCTGGGCACGATCCGGAGTCGGCATCGGTGCCGAGGTCCCGCACATGAACACCCGGATGCCGCCTTCCGGCGGGGCCTGCGGCGCCCGCGCCATGCGCGCGTCCAGACCCCTCGCCAGGAGGGCGTCCTGGGCGCCGGGACTGTGGAGGACGAACTGCCAGGCGGCGAAGGCGATCACCGCGAGGGCGCCGATTCCGATCAGCAGTGTGCGCATACCCGATTCCGGATGGCTCCGACCTCCGCATAATGATTGCCATTAATCGGCGCCACAACCCTTTCGCCCGAACCCGCTCCGCCCCCACAGCGGCCGCGCCGACGCCCCACTGTGGGAGCCCGCTTCAGCCGCTCCGGCGGGCCGGGCGACAGCTTCGTTGGGGCGTGGCGGTCGCGGCTGAAGCCGGCTCCCACAATGGCCGAGTCCACACCCCGCTGCGGGAGCCCGCTTCAGCCGCTCCGGCGGGCGGGGCGACAGCTTCCTCCGACTCTTGCGGTCGCGCCGCCGGCGGAAGCCGCTGAAGCCGGCTCCCACAGTTGCCGAGTCGACCCCCCGTTGTGGGAGCCCGCTTCAGCGGCGACAGCTTCGTTGAGGCGTGGCGGTCGCGGCTGAAGCCGGCTCCCACATTGGCCGAGTCGACCCCCCCCCGTTGTGGGAGCACGCTTTAGCGGCGACAGCTTCGTTGGGGCGTGGCGGTCGCGGCTGAAGCCTGCTCCCACAGTTGCCGGGTCGACCCCCCCGTTGTGGGAGCCCGCTTCAGCGGCGACAGCTTCGTTGGGTCGTGGCGGTCGCGGCTGAAGCGGGCTCCCACAATGGCCGAGTCGACACCCGGCTGCGGGAGCCCGCTTCAGCCGCTCCGGCGGGCCAGGCGACGGGTGCGACGAATCGCGCCTCTAGCGGGCCTCCGCAAAGACGCGGGAACGCGCACCCCTTTCTGCCCGTCAGACGCCCGCGGCGGCCCGCACCGCGGTGCAGAACGCCGCCACGGCCTCGCGGAGATCCTGCCGGCGCTGTTCGCCGGTGCTCTCGCTGAAGCAGAAGGACAGGCGCAGCTGGTCGAGGCCGGCGCGCGGATTCCGCTCCCGGGCGTCGCGCGGGTAGAAGTCGTACATGGGGATCACCACCACGCCGTGTTCCGACACGAGCTGCGAGACGAAGGCGTCGTCCGTGGTGATCCCGGGCGAGCGGAAGGTGAACACGCTGAAGAAACCCGCCGCCGGCTGCGTCCAGTGGAAGAGGTCCTTGCGGTCCCCGAGACCGGCTTCCAGGCCCTCGAGCAGGATCTCCCGGTTCTCCCGGTAGACCACGAGCTTCTCCTCGGCCACGTCCCAGAGGGAGCGACGCTCCGCGAAGGTCTCGTCGTGGAGCAGCGCCTCGAAGCCGCGCAGCGCCGCCGGGTTCTGGAACAGGATGTCGGCGCTCGCCTCCGTGAGCGCGAGATCGCGCAGGGACGCCGTCTCGCCGCCCGCGATGGCGAGCTCCGCCTCGCTGTAGAGGAAGCCCACGCGCGGTCCGGGAAAGCCGATCTTCGAACCCGTGAACAGGTGCACGGTCTGCTCCGGGGCCAGGGCGACGAAGGGCTTCGCCCGGGCGCCGGGCTCGGCGAAGTTGATGTACAGGTAGGGCGCGTCCTCGACGATGAGGAAGCCCTCCTCCCGCGCCACGGCCACGATTTCCTCGCGGCGGCGCGCGCTGAAGGAGAAGCCCGCCGGGTTATGGCCGTCCGGGACCGTGTAGTAGAAGGGCACGTCGTAGCCCGCGTCCCGCGCCGCCCGGACCTGCGCCCGCAGGCGCTCGATCACCGGCCCTTCCTCGTCCAGCTCCACGCTGAAGATGCGCGCGTGCTGGCAGAGGTTCGCGCGCGCGAGGAACCCCGCATAGGTCGGTGCGTCCGTCAGGTAGGCGACGGGCGTGCCCGGACGCTCGAAGAGGGAACACACGAGTGCGATGCCACCGGTGGCCCCGACCGTCGGGACGAGCTTCTCCGGATCGAAGGCGTGGCCCCAGTCCCGCCCGTAGACGCGGGCGAAGGCGGCCCGGGTCGTCACCGGGCCCAGCGTGTCCGTGTAGGAGAAGGATTCGCGCAGGTACTCGGGCAGGGCATCCGGGTCGTTCGTGCCCTCCGCCTGCTCCAGATGCCGGTAGTAGGCCGCCTCGTGGGCCAGGAAGCCCCGCGGGTCCGTCACCTCCGGATGCGGGTAGCCCGCGCCGAGGTGGTGGATCTTCAGGCCCTTCTCCTGCGCCAGGCGGCGCAGGCCGGGGAGCGAGGCGGACATGCGCCGGGTCCCGGAGACGGCCGGACGGCGCAGGCGCGGGGCGTCGAGGTTGGGCATGGCGGGTGGGTCCTGCTCGCAGGTGGCGTCGCGGACGCGGATTGTCGCGCGTCGGGGCGTCGGCGCACAGCGGTCAGTGGCCGTAGCTCCGCGTCACCTGCGCCACGGTCACGTCGTAGCTCGTGTACCAGGCCGCGCGGCCGCTCCGCTGCGCTTCCAGGTGGCGGGGATGGTGGCGCCAGCGCTGGATCGCGTCCTCGTCCGGCCACCAGGAGACGGCGATCTCCACGCCGGCCTCGCAGGAGGCCTCGAAGCGCAGGCAGCCGAACTCGTTCAGCGCGAGGTCGCGCAGTTCCCGGGCCAGGGAGTCGTAGGTCGCGTCGATCCGGCCGGTCTCGGCGCGGAAGATCACCACGTACACGCGTTCAGCCCTCCTGCGGGGGTGCCTCCGGCTCCTCGTGGCGCGTCCCCCGCGCCCGCCAGACGAAGGCGAGGAGCGGCAGGTAGACGACCGCCGTCACGAGGTAGGGCAGGTGCGGGTCGATCTGGTACAGGCCCGTGCCCAGCATCGGACCGATGGTGAAGCCGAGGGGGCCGCAG
>JAZBPF010000137.1:0-10629 GCA_036351515.1 Pseudomonadales bacterium
GCGAGCACCACGTCGTTGATGGTCGCGCCGGGCACGGCCTGGCGGATCCCCCGGAGCACCTCGAGCGGGAAGCTGCGGCCGTCCACCACCCGGTGCGGGCTGATGGTGCCGTTGAAGCGCGTGCGCGGCGCGGCGCCGGGCGTGCGGAAGCGCTCGTTGCGCAGCCCCTCGGTGACGCGCGCCACGGCCGGGACCGTGTCCGCCAGGACCCGCGCGAAGCGCAGGGGCTGGCGGACGTTGTTCAGCCAGGTGCGCACGAGGAGTTCCGCCGTGAGCGGTTCCCGGTCCGCGATCCAGGGTTCCGTCGGCGGCGGCACGTGCGTGTCCGGGGCGAGGTCGTGGATCGCGCCGGTGATCTCCGCGCCGGAGACGCCGTCGATGGCCGCGTGATGGATCTTCGAGACGATCGCGAAGCTGCCCGGCGGCAGGCCGCCGACCTGTTCCAGGCCCTCGACGACGTAGAACTCCCAGAGCGGCTTGCTCGTGTCCAGGGGCCGGGCGTGCAGCCGCGCCGTCTGGATGCAGAGCTGGCGCCAGTCGCCGGGGCGCGGCAGCGCGATGTGGCGGACGTGGAACTCGAGGTCGAACTCCGGATCGTTCACCCACCAGGGGTGATCCAGGTCGAAGGGAACGCGCACCACCCGCTGGCGGAACGTCCGCGCCAGGTGCAGGCGACTCTCGATGGTCGCGAGGATGTCCTTGAAGCGCACGAAGCCGCCGGGCGCCGTGGACGGGTCGTAGACCGCCAGGGCGCCGATGTGCATCGGCTGGTTCGGCGTCTCCAGGTAGAGAAAGGAAGCATCCAGCCCCGAGAGCTGCTCCATGGCGCCTCCTGTGCGCAGCGGAAGGGTCCGGGGCAGCATACCGCCCCGATCGGCACGACGGCGACGGCGCGATCCGCGGGGCCCGAAAAGCGACGCCCCCGGGAGCGGAAGCTCGCCGGGGGCGTGGGTCCTGCGTGCCGGGCCCCGGGAGGAGCCCGGCGGACGTCGCTCGGGCTCAGTAGGCGACGCCGGGCTGCGGCGCCACGGGGGCCGGAGCCGGGGTCGGCTGCTGGGCTTCCGGGGCGATGGCGTCGGCGGCCTCCTGGCGGAGCTCGTCGATCTCCTCGGAGACGCTCTCCTCGGCGCGGCGGAAGGCGCCGCGGAGCACCGTGCCGGCGTCGCGCGTGGCGTCGCGGATCGTCTCCACGTTCTCGCGGGTCACGCCGCGGAACTTGCTGCCGATCTCGCGCAGGTAGCTGCGCTGGGACTCCACGGCCTCGCGGAGCGAGTGCACGGTGGTCAGCGTCTTCACCTGATCGACGCTGGCGGAGACCAGGTCGCCGAAGAAGGCGTTCTGACGCATGAGGATCTGACCGGTGGTCTCGGCGTTGAGGACCACGAGGTCGGTGACGGGCTTGAGCACGCGGTCGAGACGGTTCTGGCTCATGACGGTTCACCTCCGGTAGGGGGCGCGCCGCACCTGCGGCGCTCGGGTTCCAGGCCGACCCTGCCTGCGTGCACGGAAGGAATTGTGCACTGCAGCAGGATTGTGCAGTGCAATATAGGCCCGACTTCCGGTGGCGTCAAGCGCCCCCGTCGCGCCGTCCGGCGGGCGGTTCCGAAGGGTCCCGGTCCGGCTCGGGGGCCTCGTCGGAGCGCCCGGCGTCCGTCTCCGGAGCATCGCTCTGCTGCGGCGCAGCAGGGCCCTCGAGGAACTCCGGTCGGGGCGGCTCGCGGTCCCCGGGCGCGCCGTCCTCGCTCCGCCCCTGCCCCTGCAGGACGTTGCGCCAGAAGGCGATGTTCTGGTCCGCGAAGCGCTGCACGACCTTGAGCGGGGAGGCGCTCAGCACGTCGCGCATGCGTCGCCGGTAGAGCTCCTGCTGCTCCAGGAAGATCATCAGGCTCTGCTCGAGATAGCGCCCGAGCACGCCCTGCATGCTGTCGCCGTAGAAGCGGATCAGCTGCTGCAGCACCCGGTTCGTGAGCAGCGGCTCGTGCCCCTCGCCCTCCTGCTCGGCGATGATCTGGAGGAGGACGCTGCGCGTGAGGTCGGCGCCGGTCTTCGAATCCACCACCTGGATGCTCTCGTCCGCGAGCACCATCTGGCGCACGTCCTCGAGGGTCACGTAGACGCTCTGGCGGGTGTCGTAGAGCCGACGGTTGGGGTACTTCTTCAGAATCCGCACGCGATCGCCTCCTCCGCCCGTGATGCCTGCGCCGGGGGGCGCGATCCCTCTCCCTCGCCGGACGGCCGCGTCCGGCGCCGGTCGCCCCGGGAGGTGGCTCTATCGAGGACCGGGGCGGTACAGTGCCGCGATTGCGCCCACGACGCCAGCGGAGCGACCGATGAAACTGAATGTCGAGCTGGAGCTCTCGCCCGAGGAGCTCCGGCGCCTGCTCGGCCTGCCCGACGTCGCCCCGGTCAACGACATGCTCGTCGAGCGCCTGCGCGACCAGATGGAGAAGGGGCTGGACGGGACGCTCCTGCGCAACCTCGTGCAGAGCATGATCAAGGGCGGGACCCAGGGCATCGAGGTCTACCAGTCCCTCCTCGGCTCCCTCTTCCGCGGGGCGAAGGTCCGCACCCCCGGGGAGAGCGCCGCGGCCCGGGACCCCGCCGGCCGGTCCCCGGGAACCCCGGCCTCGGAGCCGGGCACGCCGCCCTACGCCGTGGATCTGGCGGCCTCGGCGCGCGGCCCCGCGGCGGAGCCCGCCGCGCCGCCGGCGCCGGACGCGGCTCCGGTCCCGCCGCGCGCAGGGCCCGCCCCGGAGCCCGCTGCTCACCCCGATGCCGCCGCGCCGGCTCCGCGCGCCCCGGCTCAGGGCGCGAACACGGGTTCCGGGAACAGGTAGCGCCGCGCGCCGCCCCGGCGGAAGCGGCGCCAGGCCCCCTCGGGCTGGGCCAGCCGGTCCGCGATCACGAACAGCACCATGGGATTGAAGGCCATGCCGCAGTGGCTGCCGACGATCTCGACGTTGTCCGTGGTCGGCGCGTCCCGCTCGATGCAGACCTGCCAGGAGGCGATGCCGTCGCTCCGGGAGAAGACCGCCGTGGAGGGCACCGGGGGCGGCGAGCGCAGGTCCCGGAACGGGCCCTCCTCGCGCAGCTGATCGGTGGTGCGTCCCGTGGAGAGCTCGAAGAGCCGCGCGACGCCCCGGTTCGTGCCCCCGGCGTCCAGGGCCCCGAAGGGGCTCCCCAGGGTCACCACCTGCCGGACGCGCTCCGGGACCAGGCGCGCGATCTCCCGCGCGTAGATGCCGCCGAGGGACTGGCCGACGAGGGTCACCGGGCGTCCGTGCCGTCGGGCGAGGTCCTCCGTGCGCTCGATCATGCGCTCGACGAGGTCCTCCCGCGGTCCGAGATTGCGTCCGAAGCCCCAGGGATGGGGGCGGTAGCCGAAGCGGGCGAGGTAGCGGCGCAGGAGCCCGGTGGACTGGTCCGTCGCCATGAAGCCCGGCAGCACGAGCACCGGATGGCCGTCGCCGCGCGGGGCGCGGTCGAGGAGCCCGCCGGCCCCCACGAGCGTGGACGCCTCCCACACCGCCCGGCCGAACTCCGTGAGCGTGTAGACGAGCCGCGGCGGCGGTGCGGCCGCCGTCTCCGGAGCGGGTGGGGCGGCGACCCCCTTCGCCATGGGCGGGCTCCTCGTGGTCAGGGCGCCGGCCTCGGCGCAGAATCCGCACGCACGGACCGGCGGTCCGCCGCGTCGGCGACGGCGACCGACAGCCCCGGTCATGAGTAAAGCCACTGCTCAGCGCTTCTGGCGCACGCGCTGGCAAGGCGGGAGGAGCGTGGCGTAGCAGGGCTACGTGAGCGACGACCAACGCAGGCGGCGCGTGCGCCAGAAGCGCCCAGAGGGAGCCCTTGTGCGGCCCGCCCGCGGCGTTGCGCTCGCTAGACGTAGCGCTGCTACGCCGGCGCTCCCGCGCCTTGCGGGCGAGCCGTACAAGGGCTCTGAGCGGTGGCTTTACTCATGGCCGGGGCTGTATAGCACGGGGCAGCGAGGCCCCGCCACGCCGATGCGCGGCGCGATCGCGCCCCGCAGTCGAGGAGGAAGCATGACCGGATTCCCCGAGCGACGGCCCCCCGACGCCGAGGACGCCTGGGCCGAGGAGGTCACGGAGTGGCTCGAGGCCCTCGACGCCGTGCTCCGCGAGCGCGGGGACGAGCGGGCCGCGGAGCTGCTCCGGCGCCTCCAGCAGCACGCCTCCCGGGCCGGGCTCGTGCAGCCCGAGGCCGCGTTGAACACGCCCTACGTGAACACGATCCCGCTCCGGGCCCAGCCCCGCTATCCCGGTGATCTCGCGCTCGAGCAGCGTCTCGAGAACCTCGTGCGCTGGAACGCGGCGGCCATGGTGCTCCAGGCCTTCGATTCGGGTTCCGGCGTGGGCGGCCACATCGCCACCTACCTCTCGGCGGCGACGCTCCTCGAGGTGGGCTTCAACCACTTCTTCCGCGCCGCGGGGGACGGCTACGGCGGGGACCGGGTGCACGTGCAGGCGCACGCGGCCCCGGGGGTCTACGCCCGGGCCTTCCTCGAGGGCCGGCTCCCGGAGCACCGCCTCGCCCACTTCCGCCGCGAGCTGGCCCTCGGGGGAGGACTGCCGTCCTATCCGCATCCCCGGCGCATGCCCGACTTCTGGACCCTGCCGACGGCGTCCATGGGCCTGTCGACGCCCGCGGCGATCTATCAGGCGCGCTTCGCCAAGTACCTCGAGCGCCGGGGCCTGAAGCCGGCGAACGGCGGCCGCGTCTGGTGCTTCCTGGGGGACGGCGAGAGCGACGAGCCCGAGGTGCTCGGGACCATCAACATGGCGAGCCGCGAGGGCCTCGACAACCTGGTGCTGGTGGTGAACTGCAACCTGCAGCGCCTCGACGGGCCCGTGCGCGGCAACGGCAAGATCATCCAGGAGCTCGAGCGCAGCTTCCGCGGCGCCGACTGGCACGTCATCAAGGTGATCTGGGGCTCCGGCTGGGATCCGCTCCTCGAGCGGGACGTCCGCGGCCTGCTCCAGCAGCGCATGGAGGAGGCCGTCGACGGCGACTACCAGCTCTACTCCGTCTCCCCCGGCGACGTGCAGCGCGAGCACTGGGTGGAGGACGTTCCGGAGCTCAAGGCGCTCATGGACTCCCTCACGGACGAGGAGATCCGCGACATCCGCCGCGGCGGCCAGGATCCGAAGAAGATCTACGCGGCCTTCGCCGAGGCGGTCGGCACCCGCGGCAAGCCCGTGGTGATCCTCGCCAAGACCGTGAAGGGCGACGGCCTCGGGCCGGGGGCCCAGGGCCGCAACACGGTCCACCAGAAGAAGAACCTCTCGCCGGAGGAGCGCGTGCAGCTGGCCCGGCGCCTGGGGATTCCCCTGGACGAGGAGGCGGCGCGTCGCGCGGCCTTCTACCTGCCGCCGGAGGACGCGGAGGAGCGCGCGTACCTCCGGGACCGGCGCGCCGCCCTCGGCGGTCCCCTGCCCCGGCGCGAGGTACGCTGCCCGCGGCTGACCGCCCCGCCGCTCGCGTTCTTCGAGGACCAGCTCAAGGGCTCCGGGGACCGGCAGGTGAGCACGACCATGGCCCTCGTGCGCATGCTCGGCCGGCTGCTGCGCCATCCGGACCTCGGCCGCTACGTCGTGCCCATCGTCCCGGACGAGGCGCGCACCTTCGGCATGGACGGGCTCTTCGCCCAGGCGGGCATCTATTCCCCCGCGGGGCAGGTCTACCGCCCCGTGGACGCCGACAGCATCGCCCCCTACCGGGAGGCGGAGGACGGGCAGATCCTGCAGGAGGGGATCTGCGAGACCGGCGCCATGGCCTCCTTCCTCGCCGCCGGCACGGCCTACGCGGATCACGGCGTGCCGACGATCCCCTTCTACATCTTCTACTCGATCTTCGGCTTCCAGCGCGTCGGCGACATGATCTGGGCCTGCGGCGACAGCATGGCCCGCGGCTTCCTCCTCGGCGGGACCTCCGGGCGCACGACGCTCAACGGCGAGGGGCTGCAGCACCAGGACGGCCACTCGCAGCTCGTGGCGGGGACCGTCCCGAACCTGCGCGCCTACGACCCCGCCTTCGCCTACGAGCTCGCGATCATCGTCCGGGACGGAATCGACCGAATGTACGGTCGGGACGAGGACGTCTTCTACTACGTGACCGTCACGAACCAGAACCAGCCCATGCCGGCGATCCCCGAGGACCGGGAGCGCGTGGAGGAGGGCGTGGTCCGGGGTCTCTACCTCTTCCGGCGCGGGGCGGCGCCGACGGCGGCCTCGCGCCAGGCCCACCTGTTCGGCAGCGGGGCGATCATGAGCGAGGTCCTCGACGCGGCGGAGCGGCTCGAGGCCCGCGGGGTGCCCGCGAGCGTGTGGAGCGTGACCAGCTACGGCGAGCTGCTCCGGGACCTGCGCGCCGCGGAGCGCCGGCGGCGCCTGCGGCCCGAGGCACCGCGCGAACCCTGCTGGCTCGAGACGGTGCTCGGGGCGGAGCGCGGCGTCTTCGTCTCGGCCTCCGACTACGTCAGCGCCCTCGGCGAGGGCCTCTCGCGCTGGATCCCGGGCCCCTACGCGGTGCTCGGCACGGACGGCTACGGGCTCTCCGAGTCGCGTCCGGCCCTGCGCGACCACTTCGAGGTCTCCGGCCCCTGGATCGCCCACGCGGCCCTCGCGCTCCTCGAGAGCGAGGGCGAGCTGCCGCCCGGCAGTGCCGCCGCGGCCGCCGCGGAGTGGGGGCTCGCGCTGGACAAGGCGGATCCCGCCACCTGGTGAGTGCAGCCAGTCGAACGATCGTTCTGGTCAGCGGCGAGCCGGCGCGCGGCGGACGAAGAGTTCGCGGTAGCCGGTCGGCGGATCCATGCGACGGCCCGCGCGCCAGCCCTCGAGGGGCAGCAGGACGAGTTCCGCCGTCGTCCGCACGGGGGCACCCGCGAGCAGGTGCCCGCCCCGGACCCGGCCGGCGCCGTCGGCGACGCTCGCGTGGAGATGGACCCCGTCGCGCGTGAGGGTGCCGGAGAGCGCGAGCAGTTCGAGCGGGCCCTCGAGGACGAGCGCGGCGTCCTCGGCGGCGGGCCGGAGTCGGGCGCCCCGGAGGCTGCCCATGCCCATGGCCACCGCCAGCGGAGGCCGGCCCGGGCGCCGGGCCTCGCGGGCGAGCGCCTCCCGCAGATCGTCGCCGGGCCCGAGGCGCAGGAGCTGGTAGGGAGACGTGGGGTACATGCGCGCCATGCTAGCCCGCATCGCGCACCGATTCGCAGCTGCGGGCTATCGCGCGGCGAAGCTCAGGCGCCGGGGGCGCGGGGCGTCATGCGGATCGGCGGCGGCTCCGGCGAGCGCCAGACGAGTTCGCCCGGTGCGCTCCCCGCCGGCGCCTCCACCTCCACGGTGCCGGTGGCGGGCAGGCCGGAGGAGTTCTCGCGCATGGTCTCCTCCGTCGTCTGGTTCATCACGACGATGCTGATGCGGCGGTTCACGGGCGCGAAGGGGTCCTCCTTCACGAACAGCACCGAGTCCCCGAAGCCGACCACGCGGCCGATCTTCTCCGGATCGAGGCCGCCGTCCACGAGGGCCCGGCGGGCGGCGTTGGCGCGGTCCGCGGAGAGTTCCCAGTTGCTGTAGTCGCGGCGCTGCGTGTACGGATAGGCGTCCGTGTGGCCGGTGATGCTGATGCGGTTCGGCACCGCGTTGATGGTCCCGGAGATCTCCGCGAGGATCTCCCGCGTGTAGTCCTTCAGGTCCGCGGAGCCGAGGGCGAACATGGGCCGCCCTTCCTTGTCGATGATCTGGATGCGCAGCCCCTCGGGCGTGATGTCGAGCAGCAGCTGATCCTTGAAGGGCTTGAGCGCCTGGCTCTTCTCCACCGCTTCCTTCAGGTCCGCGAGGAGCTCCTCCAGGCGCCGCCGTTCCACCGCCTCCATGATCTGCTCCGCCTCGGCGGCGCTCTTCACGGTGGCCCGCTCCAGGGACTCGTCCATCTCCATGGGCTGGTCCTGCGGCTGCTCCATGGCCGGCGCGGCGGTCACGAGGTCGATGATGGAGGGCGAGGACCCGCCTTCGCCGAGGAGCGGATTCGGGTTCGCCACGTCCGAGGAACCCGGGGTGCGGCTCGGGTTGTTGAAGTACTCGGAGATGGCACCCTTCTGCTCCTCGCTCGTGGAACCCATGATCCACATGAGCAGGAAGAAGGCCATCATGGCCGTCGCGAAGTCGGCGAAGGCGACCTTCCAGGATCCGCCGTGGTGGCCGTCGACCTTCTTGACGACCTTCCTGACGATGATCGGTGCGGCGTTGCTCGTGGTCACGGATCAGGCCCCGGCGCCCTTCACGTGCTCCTCGAGCTCCGAGAAGCCCGGCCGCAGGTGCGAGTTCATGGCCTTGCGCCCGAATTCCACGGCGATCTGCGGGCTGTAGCCCTGCTGCTGGGCGAGGATGCAGACCTTCACGCATTCGAGGAACTTGCCCTGCTCCGCGGCCCGGTGGCCCATGGCCTGGGACATGGGCGAGACCAGGCCGTAGGCGAAGAGGATCCCGAGGAAGGTCCCGACGAGGGCCGCGGCGACGTGCTTGCCGATCTCGCTCGTCTCCGCGTCGCCGAGCATGCCCATGGTCACCACGATCCCGAGCACCGCCGCGACGATGCCGAAGCCCGGAAGCGCGTCGGCCACCTGCTGCAGCGCGTGCGAGGGCGCGTGCGCCTCCTCGTGGTGGGTCTCGAGCTCGAGGGTCATGAGGTTGTCGAGCTCGAAGGGGCTGATGCCGCCGCTCACCACCATGCGCATGTAGTCGCTGATGAAGTGCAGGACGTGGTGGTCCTTCAGGATCTTCGGGTACTGCTGGAAGATCGCGCTCTGCTCCGGCTCCTCGATGTCGTCCTCGATGGCCATGAGACCCTCCTTCCGGGCCTTCGAGAACAGCTGGTAGAGCAGGGCCAGGAGGTCCATGTACATGCCGCGGTCGTACTTCGAGCCGCCGAGCAGGCCCGGAATCCCCTTCAGGGCCTCCCCGACCACCTTGCCGGGATTCGCGATCACGAAGGCGCCGAAGGCCGCCCCGCAGATGATCAGGATCTCGAAGGGCTGCCACAGGGCCATGAGCTTGCCGTGGGAGAGCACGTAGCCGCCCGCCACGGAGCCGAAGACGATGACCACGCCGAGGATCAGTTTCACCAGTCGTTCCCTTCTCCGCCGGACCGGGGCGCTCCGGGCGGGCTGCCGGAACGGAATCCCGGCAGCCTGCCCCGTCGCGGGGGCTCAACGCCCGAGCAGGCCGCAGAGCACGGCCTGATGCGCCTCCACGCGCACCCGCAACTGATCGATGTTGTCGGCCGGCAACCCCGATCGCTTGAATGCGGGATGGCCGATCACGGCCCCTTCGTCGGCGCCGTCGAGGAGCAGGGCCGCCACCTGGACGAGCTCCCGGCAGGCGCTCTCCGGCCCCGCGTCCGCCTCCGGCGCGTTCCAGTGGCGCACGACGTCCCGGAGATCGGCCCCGAGGTCCCAGCGCTCCAGCACGCGCTCGCCGGCGCGTCGTCCCAGGACCGCGAGCACCCGGTCCACCTCCGCGGCGGGCACCGACGCGTCCTCGTCGCCGAGGAGCCCGAGGAGCACCAGGGCGCCCACCCGGTGGAGCACGCCGGCGAGGAGCGCCCGCTCCGGGTCCACGCGCTCCGTCACCCGCGCGAGGGCGTGGGCGCCGGCGCCGAGGTCCACGCTGCGGGCCCAGAGGGCGTGCCCCCGGGCGCGGAGCGCCGGGTCCGCCGGCTCCAGCAGGTGATGGAGCGCGATCGCCGTCACCACGCTGCGCCCCGCTCCCAGGCCCAGGCGCTCGAGCGCCTCCGGTACCGTGCGGGCCCGCGCCCGGCCGCCGTAGACCGGGCTGTTCGCCGCCTGGAGCAGGTGTCCGGAGAGCCCCGGGTCGAGGCGCGCGAGTTCCGCCAGCGCCGCGACCGTCACCCCCGGCTTCGCGAGGCGGCCGCGGATGCGCACGGCGACCTCCGGCATGGCCGGGACCTCGAAGGCGCCCGCCTCGAGGCGCGCGGCGAGGGCCCCCAGGCGGCCGTCGGCCGGCGCCTTCGCTCCGCTCCCGGCCGCACAGGGCGCGTGCGCGTCGCGGAAGAGCGCGCGCACGCGGCCGGCGTCCAGGGCGAGGAGTCGTGCGGGGCCGCGCGCCCGGGCCGCGACGTAGCCCGTCCGCGGCCAGAACACCGGCCTGCGTGCCGGCTCCGAGCCCGCCACGAGACGCGTCGGCGAACGCTCCGGCCCGCCGAGCACGAGTTCTCCTTCCAGGAGCCAGAGCAGCTGGTCGCGCTCGTCCCGCGCGCGCAGCACGGCGTCGGCTTCGAGCCGTCGCGCCGTCGCCGTCCCGGCGAGGGCCTCGAGGTCCCCGGCACCGAGCAGACGCAGCGGCAGCAGCCGTTTCAGGTGCTCCGGCGTCGTCGCCGGCGCGCGGTCTTCGGACCGTCGTGGCCGGTGCCCGTCCATGGCACGCGCCTCGTCGCCCGGCCTCAGCGGCCGAGCAGGCCCCGGAAGACCGAGACGGCGGTCTCGGCGTGTTCGCGCAGCGCCGCGAGGCCCTCGTCGGGGAGCCCGAGCCGGGCCCGGGCCGGCAGCGCCGCGACGGCCTCGTCGCCCCCGTCGAGGAGGGCCACGGCGACCTGCAC